>CAZUEI010000134.1:0-6145 GCA_964618985.1 uncultured Chloracidobacterium sp. | reverse complement strand
GCTGCCACGCCTCCTTCGTAAGGAGGGGAGCTTGCGGGTCGCGGTTGCCAGAATTCGCAATTCACTGGTATCCTTAATTCCGAAATCCGACTATTTAATATTAACGGTATGCAAGGAAAAGTTGCGGTCGTAACGGGTGCGAGCAGCGGGATCGGGCGGGCAACCGTCTTGTTATTTGCGCAAAGCGGAATGAATGTTCTGGCCGTTGGACGCAATGAAGAAGAATTGGCCGCGCTCGGCGGTGAAGCTGCGGCTTTTGACGGCTCGGTCAAAACGCATCTGGCCGACGTTGCCGAAATTAGTCAGATCGACGGCATTGTCTCGGACGCAATCGATAGTTGTGGACAGATCGACGTGCTTGTCAATTCGGCTGGAATTATCAAAAGCGGATCGATCGAGGATACGGCTCTTGACGATTGGGACCGGCTGATGAATATCAATCTGCGTGCGGTCTTTGTCCTGATGCAGAAGTGCGTTCCTTATTTGGCTTTGACGAAGGGAAATGTCGTAAATGTTTCAAGCGTTGCCGGAACACGTGCGTTTCCGGGTGTATTGGGTTATTGTGTTTCAAAAGCCGGAACTGATCAGTTGACTCGGTGCTCTGCTCTCGAACTTGCCCCGAAAGGGATTCGGGTCAATGCGGTAAATCCGGGCGTGGTTGTGACAAATCTCCATAAACGCAGCGGAATGGAGACTGCCGCATACGAGAAGTTTTTAGAGCATTCGAAGACAACACATCCGATTGGCCGCGTGGGAACGCCGGAGGAAGTTGCGGAATTGATATACTATCTCGCATCGGACAAGGCTTCGTGGATAACGGGAGCGACATACGAGATCGACGGCGGACGCGCCCAAACCTGCGCACGGTAGGCGTAATTGATTTTGCTTAGTTTAAGATGAGGGTTCAATTACTTCCCAGCACTATTGACGAAGACGGAAGAGCTTCGTCACGACAGCATCTGATGTCGATCATAATTGACGACTGCGTCGCGATTGACGCCGGCTGTCTGGCATTTTCCTGCACAGAACTTCAACGCCGGCACGTGCGCGACATAATCCTGACGCATCCACATCTTGATCATATAGCCGGGCTTCCGATGTTCATCGACGACCTTTTCTCAACACTTACCGAGCCGGTACGCGTTCATGCAACGAGGGAAGTGATCGAGATCCTAGAGCGCGATGTTTTTAACTGGGCAGTTTATCCGCGGTTTTCAGAATTGATGAATAAATATGGCCGGGTTGTCGAATATCGTGAATTCAAGCAGGGAAGTCAGTTTTCGGTGCGCGATCTGACGGTAACAAGCGTCGCTGTAAATCATAAAGTCGCGGCGAGCGGCTATCTGATTTCGGATGGGAAAACCGCTGTCGGCATCACCGGCGACACAGCGGAGACGGATGATATTTGGCCCGCGCTGAATTCAATGCAAAACCTGAAGGCACTGCTTATCGAATGTGCGTTCCCAAACGAAATGAGCGATCTCGCTACGGTCTCGAACCATCTCACGCCGCATAAGCTGGAACGCGAACTCGAAAAATTCGATAACGCGGAATGCGAAATCTATGTGATAAACATGAAGCCCATGTATCGCGGTACTATCATCGAGCAGATCGCTCAACTCGATACTAAACGGTTAAAGATCCTCGAAGTCGGAAAGGTTTACGAGTGGTAGGCTCGATCATTTTTTTGCGGCTGCAAAATCCAGAGGCTCAAACGCAGCTTCGCGAAATTCACCGGGGAAATTGTGGAGTTTGACGCGCCCGTTTCTCAAAACACTCTGTATCCGGAACGTTCTGTCTTCACGAGAAAGGCCGGGCATTAGCTCGGCTATAAAAGTGACATCCATCTCAGGACGCGCCCAAACACCGGGCACTTTGCGGCCATAACCAAATTTGCTGACAATGCCCATATTTTTATATGTCAGGATCAGGGTCCTTCTTGTGTTTTGCCTTTCGCTGCGACGGGAGAAGTTTTTCTTCCGGGCGCGAGCCTCCAAATTTCTGAGTCGGCGGAGCAGTCGGTTTTCGAATCGAATCAAAAACCGGACGGTCTTCTGCTTTCTTTTTCTTTCGCCGCTTCACTGTCGAATTATATCAAATGCCAAGACGTGTGTGAGAGCAGCATTATCTATTGACATTCCTGGCTAAAAAATTCAGTATAATTGACGAAAATGTGTGATTTTTGATGCAGCAATAGATGATTCACAGGCCTAACTATTCTCACTCAAAACGAGACCGTCGCGGAACGACCGTCATCGTTCGTCGGCCGTTTTGGCTGCCTGCCGCAAATTATTACGTCTTGACGGCTGCGGCTGCGATCGCATTTTTCTTCTTAGTATGGGGAATTTTGCATGATGCCGGTGAAGAAATGCCGTGGATTACCGCCGGTGTCGGCGCAAGCATCATTCTGGCAGGAGCCGTTATTTTGCGGGTGGCGATACTTCGCAGAGTGCGTGACAGATATAAGCCGGTAGAACCGGCACTTGCCCAAAAATACCCCGGCGTTCCGCCGCAGGTTCGAGACCGCCGCAGTCGGAACAAACTGACTTTGGAACAGAATGCGGCAATTCTCGGCGAAATAAAGCAAAAATCAAATGCGGCAAATGTACTTGGCAGATTTTCCGCCGGACATCGAGAGGTTTTTGAACTTTGCAGCGAGTATATCGAGAGAACCGAGAGTGAACTTGCAACTATCCACGCGGGTTCGCCGCGAATCAGCGCCTTGCTGAAAGGGCGCAAATCGGCATCGGATTTTCATCGTTTTCACATGCTGCAATGGGCTGAGATCGAAGCAAAGGCGTTGACCGGCGAAGCGAACAGTCAGATAGACGCTGAGGCTAAAATAAAGGCGGCAAAAGACGCTCTCAGCGTCATCGAATTTGCGCTCGTAACTTACCCGGCAGAGCAAAGTTTGCTGGAATCCCGTGAATTATTGAGAGAAATGGCGGTTTCGATCAGGGTTTCGGATCTGGTCGAAAAGGCCGAACGGGCAGCTTTCAAAAGTGATCTGCGCGAAGCTGTCAGCTTATACCGGGATGCTTTGTTTTATCTTGGCCGAGATAATGTGCAGACGGACGACCGTCAGCAGGCGGCGGTTCATATAAATGCTGAAATTGACAGGCTCCGTTTGCTGGAAAACGGCGAATAGCAGAAACTTGAAGAGATGATCTCACAAAGATGTCCCAGATGCGGAAGCAGCCGAATTCGACGCGGATACAGGCCGACCTCGATATTTTCGAAAGTTTTCTTTCGCTACAATTTGTTGTGTGACGGATGTAACTGGGAATTCAAGGGCTTTGCGGTGCCGGGAACCGTAAATTCGCGTTCAAGGCGAAAGATAAAGCCGGTAGGGTCCGATCAAAATCAAGCGGCAAAATGACAGGCCGTGTTTCTGTAGTAAACAAGCAACATTAACGTGAAGGGAACCTTATCTGTTTTTTTTGGTCTTTTTATTCTGCTCGTCCAGCCATTTTCTGCAATTTCCCAGGCTCCTACCTCTTCTCCAACATCCGAAATCAACAAAAACGAGGCCGACCTGATCCATTTTGGCGATCTGATAGACGTTGATTTTGACGGCACGGCAGAATACGATTGGAGAGGCTCGTTGACTGAAAACGGCATGCTCGAAGGGCTTGATCAATATGGGGCAATTTCCGCTTTGTGCCGTTCCGAAATAGAAGTCGCCGCTGAAATTACCAGCGCTTACTCGAAAATCCTTCGCGATCCAAAGGTCACGGTGAGGATAATCGACCGGTCTAATAGAGCCGTCGCGCAGATCGACGGCGCGGTCAGGGTGCCGATGCGGTTTCGCTTTCAAAGGCCGGCGCGGTTGAAAGAATTGATCGTTGCTGCGGGCGGTTTTACTGACGATGCGAGCGGCGAGATCGCGATCTTCCGGCCCAATAATTTGAATTGCATAGAAAAATCACCGTCTGGCAACGGCATTCACACGATAAACATCTCAATAAGCGAGCTTTTGTCAGGCAAAGAACCAGCAGACCCGGTCATATTGAGCGGCGATCTGGTAACCGTCCAAAAGGCTGTTCCGATATACGTTATCGGGGCGGTAAATAATCCGAAACCGATTTATGCTCGTGCAGGAATGTCAGTTTCGAGAGCGATCGCGACCGCCGGAGGCCTTGCAAAGGGAGCCGTTGCACAAAAGGTGTCGATATTTCGTCGAGACGGTACGAACACGACAGTGATTCAGGTCGATCTGGAAAAAATAAAAAACGGCGAAATAAATGATGTCGAATTGAAAGCTTTTGATATAATAGAGGTCGCATTCAAAGGTCGTGCTCAGAGAAAGTATCCGCCGGTTATCGCCGCGGGTGACAAACTAGACGGACGCGCGCCGGAATTGCCGTTAAGGATAATTGAATGATGGCGTCTAAAGAATGCGTAGATATAAGTTTATTTTGAATTTCAATGGCAAATAAAAAGAAAACACTCAGCCGCCGGATGACCGCCCTTTTATGGCTGGTTCTGGTCAGCATCGTAATTGGGACGATGATCTATCTCGAACAGATCTCTATCCTTTATGTTTTAACCACATTGGCGCTTGTGGCGCTTCTTCTTATCGTCGCTTTTTCCAATTTGGAAGGCGTCGGACGTGGTGACGAAGGCGCCGACTCAAGAATGTAATTTTTTCGATGAAAGCTGTTCGGGCCATCATTATTGGGTTACTTGTCCTCGCGTGCTCAGTTACAAGCGTGCTTGGTAATGTTACTGCTATGGCTGCTCCTGCGGCGGGCAAAGCTGACTTTCAGAGTCTTCGTTGGAAAGGAAAAACGGTAAAGATCGCGATCTCAAACTCGCTTACGCGTTCCAGTTCGAATATCAAAACCGACAGCGATGTGCTCGGAGCCATCCGGCGAAGCCTTCAGGCATGGTCGAATGCTGCTGATATAGATTTACAACTAGAGTTTTCCGACCGCCAAAGTGTCAGCCCAAATGGCATGGCGGGTGACGGCGTTAGCCTTATCACTATCGCTCAGACGCCGGAAAATATCCTGTTTTTTGCCAAAGACTACGATTTGGCATCGGCAAAAACGCGGATATTTTTTAACCGGAAAGGCCTGATCACCGAGGCTGATATTGTCCTAAATCCCTTTCAGCAATTTTCGACCGACGGAGCTTTCGGCACTTTCGACCTTGAATCGACTCTTACGCATGAGGTCGGGCATCTATTGGGGCTTCACCATCTCGGCGTTTTGGGCGCGACAATGGCAGAAAGTTTTGCACGGAACGGAACGATGGGTTTTGCCGATCTCGGCCCGCGAACATTAGCCGAAAGCGACATTACCGCGATCCGGGAACTCTACGGCTCACGGAGCGAAGAGGAAGTCTGCTGCGCGATGATAAGCGGAAAGATTGTTACGAACTCAGGCCGCCCCGGCAAAGCGCTCGAAGTATGGGCCGAAGAAACTGCATCGGGCCGCGTCGTTGCTCAGGCTGACACGGGAGCAGATGGCGGATTTGGCATCGGCGGCTTGTCGGGCGGCGATTATTCAGTTTACTGGAAAACAAAACATACGACATTCGCGGCAATGGGTGAACTCGGAACTGTAAGTCTCGAAAGCGGCGAGAGCATAGTGATGAGCGGAAAGATCGCTCTTCGCTCGTCCGACATCTCTATGCAGTATTTGGGGCGGAACGGCCAGTTGGCGGATCACGGAATGCCGTTGATAGCAGGCCGCACTTCCGTCATAAATTTAGGCGGTAGAAATTTGGACGACGCATCGGTGAAGATCAGTTTTAGCAGCCCGTTGATCAGGGTCTCGCCTTTTTCGGCCACGACCCAGGAGTTTGGGGAGGGCGTCTCCGGCATAAGTTTTATGATAACGGTCGAACCGGATATTACGCCGGGCGATTACAGCGTATTTGTAAGCGGCAAAAACGGCCCGATTTCCTGCCTCATCGGTGCACTCAGTGTTGAGTGACCTTTTCTTTCCCTCGTACATAATTTCCTGATTTTTCAACTACTTAGCAGCGCCGCGGATCGTAGTGGCTGTCGCGGGAAGGGGGTACGTCAGTTTTCCCAGGCCCCCCAGAGTGGTGAGGATCGCCCGACGCTGCCATGATCTCTGTCGGCGTCCCTGTCGCCACAGGCGCATGCATTCTCCAGTTGACCTCTCGCCACCAT
>CAZUEI010000133.1:0-6146 GCA_964618985.1 uncultured Chloracidobacterium sp. | reverse complement strand
AAAAAAGAAAGCCGGGCACATCATAACAAGCGTGCCCGGCCGATTTTTAGATCACATGTTGGCAGCCTAGGTTGTCTTTTTCTTCACAACCCGCTTTTTAACCGTTGCCTGCGGCTTTGTGCCGTTCATGGGTTTAGTCATAGGCATAGGCATAGGAGCCGGCTTGGTCGTGGTCGCAGGCGGTTTCGTCGCAGGCGGAGCGGGCTTTACCGGAGCCGGAGGCGTTGTAGTGGTTGTCGTAGTAGTTGCCGGTTTTTCAGGTTCGGGATCAACGATCGGCTGGATCGGAGTTTGGGGATTCACGAACGGCTTTGCTGTAGCCGCATTGACCCAAGCGTCCAAGCCCTCTGTTTTTTCAAACCGGCGTTTGTATATTTCTTGCAGTGTGTTCCTGAAACCTGTTTTGACAGCCGCATCCTTCGTTAGGCTGGCTGCACGCGCAAGGGCGTCCATGGCGCGTTCCGCCGTTCCATTTACCATAGCGATCTTTGCCTTAATGGCTTCAAGCTTTTGCTTCGCGACCTCTTCGGTGTCAGTGTCGGTCTGCGATTTTGCAATTACCTGGATATCTTCGTATAGCTTGTCCAGCTCTCCAATGTAGTACTTGCTGATAAGTTCATACAGAACAGCTTTGCCTTTCGTATCGTGTGCCTGCGTGGCATTATAGAGATATGGCAGTGCCGCGGCCTTATTCTTCAGACCCACCTGTGTAATGAAACCAGCGTATAGATTTAGCCACGCAATGGCTTCGTCCGGAGTCTTATATGAAAACTCATAGATACCATATTTTGTAACGTTCCCGATAACAAAAGGCTTTTTCGCTTCGAGATCGGCTATAGATTGCTTCGCATATTTCAGCGCATCTTCATTGTATTTGAAATTATTTTTTGTCAACGCTTCCTCGCCGCCGACGGAACCAAGGACGATCTCGACCGTTCTGAACTCATCCGGATACTTTTGAAGGATCTCTTTGCCGGAAGAATAAACTTCATCCCAGTTCTTCGCTTTAAGTGCCGCATCGAATCGTCCTGTCAGATCGGCTTTCGCCTTAGCTTCAACGGCCTTTTTATAAGCGTCCTCCATTTTCGGCAACTGGCCTTTTAGGTAATCCGCAAGATCTTTCGCCGATTCGCACGCTCCATATTTCTCCAAAAACTGTTTGCCGGTTTCGATCGCCGTTTTTCGACCTTCGATACTTTTATCCGCAAATTGAGCTCTGAATTTATCGCCCAACGTGGTCTGCCCCTCAGCATCGGTACAAGGGTCCTGCGCCAGTCCCGACATAGTTCCAAGCGCAATAATTACGGCCAGCACAATCGCCAGGTTTGTATATCTAAAAATCGTTTTCATCTAAATCCGTCCTCGGGTGAATCCCAAAAATATATTCAATCTACCAACTACTTACCGAAGATTATCTCACTCCGGTTTCGCGTTATTTCAGATGAAGTGCCTGACAGGAAAGTTGCTACGCTTTGCAGGGATAACATCCAATATTAACGAAATATTTAATTTTACCAAATCTTTAGAAAAGGACAATAATCCCGTATATTAAGTTGATATGTCAAGTGTCATAGCCCCGTCTCTGAAGCCCGCACGTGAGTAAGGGCTCAACGTAGTGTGAAATCAACGTTGAACCCTTACTAATGTGAGCCCATGACAATGAGCAATGGACCGTGCTCTGCGCTTTACCTTTGCTCGTTGCCGTCCTTATCAAAAGTGATTACGACTGGCGGGAATAGCGGCCTCGAATTGCCGGTTTTAGTGACCAATTTCTTGGTCGAGGGCTGAGCACTCGGCACAACGATAACGGGACGGCCGTCCATCTCGCCGTTTTCTTCGGACGTTACCTCATCCTCGTCGGATGCGTCCGCTATCTGGGCAGCGTTCTTAGCATCGTATTTTGGCTTGATGTGAAATTCGTTTTGGGCCAGATTGCGGTCCGTTCTGACGATTTGGCTGCCCAATGCCCGATAGATCTGTCCGGCGATGGCAGCGGCATATTTGCCGCGTTCGCGTTGGCCGCGAGTGATGACAGCGACTGCGTATTTCGGTTTTTCGACCGGCGCGACCGAAGCAAAAAGCCCGACCCACGAGCCTTTATCTATACACGAGCCTGTTTTGCCTGCGACTCCCTGCGATTGATCCACTCCACGACGGGCGGTGCCGTATTCGGCGGCTCCCATCATTCCGGGTATCACACGGCGGACGTTCTGCTGCGGCAGATCGACTTTTCCTTTGTAGAATGTTCGAAAATCTGCCTTTTCGTTATTATTACGCGGAATGCGGGGCAGAACCCGGTGGCCGCCATTCGTGATCGCAGCGGCCATCACGGCAAGCTGTATGGTCGTAACCTCGGTATCGTCGCCATGCGAATAAATACGCGCGTTGTTATTGCTGTAAGGCAATCTGCCGGGAACCTCGCCTTCGAGATTGATGCCCGTCTGTTCGCCGAGGCCGAGCTTTTTGCCATATTCTACCAACTTGTCATTACCCATCTGCACTCCGGCACGCTGGAAATAAGGGTTATCGGAAAAAGCCAGAGCATCGTCGAGATCGCGGCGTGTCCTTGTGTTGTTAATCAAGCCTGTTTCTTTACTGATGACACCCTCGTTGATCCCGGCCGCGCCGGTAACAAGCTTGATCGTCGAGCACGGCCGAATGCTGCTGCGGATCGCCCAATCCTGATTTACGATCGTCAAAACCTTACCCGTTTGAGCTTCCATTACAACGACCGAACCGGCATGATTGCCAAGTGCATTGATCGCAGCGGCCCTGACCCTCAAGTCTTCGCCTTCCGTTTTGTCTTTAAGGATATTTGCTTCGGTCTCGATGCGGAGGCCGCGTTCGAAAGCCAGAGCGCGGGCGATGGCCTCGCGTCTTGCCTGTTCGCGTCGGCGCTGCTCGGCGATGATCGCCTGACGACGTTCTTCTTCCCTCCGGCGCCGTTCGGCAGCTTCCTTCTTAGATTCTCTTGCTCTGTTAGGGTCGTTTTTGGCCTGTTTTGCGTCCTTTTTAGCCTGAGCCTCTAATTTCGCACGCTCTTTGGCAGTGAGCCTTTCCTTTTTCTTGTCTTTGAAGGGTGACTTCTTGTCTTTGGCCGTTAATTTCTTGTTATCGCGACTCTTTTTGGCATCTTTTGCGCGGGTTTCGACCTTCTTAGCAACGGCCTTTTTATCGGCTGATCTTTTTCTCGATTGGGCGGGGACGTCTGAAGCCGATATCAGACTCAAAACAAAAAGCGCAACAAGCGCCATGGCGACGGAGTATTTGGGGCACATTAACTTCATGCTTTACCTCAGGTGGCTGAATTGAATTGAGATTGCTGGAGGAGATCGGAAAATCTCGATCTATCGAATTTAGCCCTTTCGGGCGTTTGCGAAAAAACTAATGATGAATATACCATTCAATCGGCGGCAGCGCAAGTGGTTTTTTGTAAGAATGATTTAACGTCGAATGAAATTCTTTAACACATTCCGTGGCAGGCTGTTGCTGATACTTGCTCTGTTGCTCGTTGCGACGCTCAGCGTGCAGTATTATCTCAATCTTCTCACGCAGCGAGAGAATAACGATCTTCTTGAGATCCAGGCGCAGGCGCTCGTCGCCGGCATTACGCTTGGATTTAACAGCCTTACGTCAACCGACCAGCGTGTGCAGGATCTGGTTGATGAAACCGATCAAACATATTTCGACCAGGCAACAAAAGAACGCATAAAAGACATTATTATTATTGACCACAACTGGCAGGTAACCGACAGCCTCAATCCGGACTTTATGCCGAGCTATGACGAGAACGATAATGTCACCTACCAAAAACTGAGCGAACTGACCGGTCTGCCGCCGCTGATGGAAGGCTCGCGGCTCGGCGACGATCTCAAGAATTTTCCGAACCGAAAAACTGCAAACAACAAGAGCCAACCAGACGAGGCCCACGCGATCCCGATCGAAACGAGCAAAGGCCGTTGGTACGTAATGGTCCTGCTCAAAAACGACAAAACCGAGGCGATGCGGCGAGCCGCTCGTCCGCTTGTTTATACACTGGGCGTTTTGCTCGTTTCGTCATTGATAACATTATTTCTCGTTTGGCGATTTACACGCCCGATAGCAAATCTCGCCAATGCTGCCCGAAAAGTTGCCGCTGGCGATCTGCAAGTCCGTGTTGCCGACGCCGACCGAAATGACGAAATGGGGCGACTCGCTTCGCGGTTTAACGAAATGACCGCCGAGCTTGAAAAAAAGCGTGACCTCGAAGCAAAACTGCAGCAGGCCGAAAAATCGGCAGTTGTTGGACGGCTCGGTTCGGCTATCGCCCATGAGATACGCAATCCGCTCAATTACATCAATTTGACGCTCGATCATCTGAGATCAAAGTTTGCTCCGGCGGACGAAGAAAAACGTGCTGCATTTGAAAAAATGACATCGCAGCTAAAAGCCGAGGTTGCTCGTATTAATCAGCAGATATCGGATTTTCTAAATTATTCGCGACCGACGAAGGCCGAATTGCGGCCTATCGAAGCCCGTAAAGTGATCGAAGATTCGCTCCGCATGGTCGAGCCTGAGGCTGCGGAAAAGAATGTCAGAATCAGCGTCGTTGAGCACGAAAACGTGCCAAAAGTCATGGGCGATCCCGAATTCCTGCGCTCGGTTTTCAACAATCTGTTCATCAACGCTCTGCAGGCGATGGAAAACACCGGCGGGCATCTTAATATCAAGATCTGTCCAAATGGCGACGACAAATTTGTCAATTTTGAGGTTTCGGACACAGGCAACGGCATCTCAGCCGATAACCTCTCAAAGATATTCGAGCCGTATTTTTCGACAAAAGAAACCGGCACCGGCCTAGGCCTAGCGATCGTGCATAAGATCGTCGATATTCACAACGGAACGATCACGGTCGAGTCAACAGAAGGCGAAGGAACGAAGTTTACGGTAAGATTACCAAAGGCGGAAAATTAGCCACAGAGATCACAGAGTTCACTGAGAAAAAAGAATAAAACTCATCTTTCTCTGTCACCTCTGTGGCAAAACATTCTTATGGCAAGAAAATCGATTCTCGTCGTCGATGACGAGAAAAATCAAAGGGAAATTTTAGAGACGATCCTTTCGGGCGAGGGTTACGACGTGACAACCGCATCGTCGGGCGAGGCGGCAATGAAGTTTGTCGCCGACCGGCATTTCGACCTCGTTTTGACCGATCTCAAAATGACCGGAATGAGCGGGCTTGATCTGCTCAAGGAACTGACTGATTTTGATAAGTCGATCATTGTTATTTTGCTAACGGCCCACGGTTCGGTCGATTCTGCAGTCGATGCGATGCGTCTTGGCGCGTTCGAGTATCTGCAAAAGCCTTATGATAAGGAAAAACTACTCGAAACTGTCTCGCGAGCACTAAATAAATTGACCACACTCGACGCCGAGATCATCTCGGTCTCGCCCGAAATGGACAAGGTCAAAAAACTCATTCTAAAGATCGCAAAATCAAGCTCGACCGTCCTCATCCGTGGCGAGAGCGGCACCGGAAAAGAATTGATCGCGCGTTCGATTCACACCAACAGCTTGCGTTCAAGCGAGGCGTTTCAGGCGGTCAACTGCGCTGCGATCAATGAAAACCTGCTCGAATCCGAGCTTTTCGGGCATGAGAAAGGCTCCTTTACAGGCGCTGTCGCCGATAAGAAAGGCCTTTTTGAGATCGCTCACAATGGCACGCTCTTTCTCGATGAGATAGGCGAGCTTGATATTTCATTACAGGCAAAAATTTTAAGGGCTCTGCAGGAAAAACAGATACGCCGCGTCGGCGGTATCCGAGACATCGACGTGGACGTTCGCGTCGTCGCCGCTACAAATCGCGACCTGCTGCACATGGTCGAGGAAAAACGCTTTCGCGAGGATCTGTATTATCGGCTCAATGTGCTCTCGATCGAGCTTCCGGCTTTGCGCGAACGCCGATCGGACATTCCCGTTCTGATTGATTATTTTGTCAAAAAACACACGCGCGGCACCGACCGCAAGATCACGATCAACACCGACGCCCGGCGTTTGCTCGAAGATTATTCTTATCCCGGAAATGTCCGTCAGTTGGAATCTGCTATTGAAAGAGCCATTTTGCTGTCCGAGAACGACACGGTCACTCTCGAGGACCTGCCGCCCGA
>CAZUEI010000132.1:0-6163 GCA_964618985.1 uncultured Chloracidobacterium sp. | reverse complement strand
CCGCTTCCAGCCGCTCAGCCACGTCTCCGCAGTTGCTAACGGCAGACTTCAATTCTAGCCAAAGCGCAAACTCTGTCAAGTTTATCGCATCTTAACAACAGAGAATTTAGCTTGACATGCCTGATTTTTGGGAACAAAATACGAGAGTTACGCGCTTTGGGTCCGACTTGTGAAATTTACTGGTGAGATAAAGAGATCCTTACAGATCTTGTTTTTGCTGTTATTGCCTGCATCGGCGGTATTTGCAGCCGCGCCCGCACCGAGTTCCAATGTTGTTGTCACAAATAACGGGCCGCTTGGAATTATCAAAGGAATCGTACGCGACGAAGCGGGCGGCCCGATCGGCGATGCGACAGTCGCGATCTTTCGCTCCGGAACATCCAAGCTTTTAAAACAAGTTACATCATCCGCTGACGGCAGTTTTCTGGCAAAAATAATGCCCGGAACATATACGGTTTTGGCGGTGGCGCAGGGCTTTAATCCGACATATCTTTTCGGAGTTGAGGTTGCGCGTTCAGCCGAACTGAATTACGGTTTCAAACTTGAGCGTGCAGGCAGCGGCGACACGCTTCCTGAAAAACGGCTTGACCGCAACAGCTCTAAATGGCGCATCCGCGGCGCGCAGTCGGAGCGTTCCATCTATCAAAATCAAGAAGGCAAATCTCCGATTGACGACGATACCACTGCCTCAGTTGATGATGCGGCCGAGGTAAGTCCCTCGAACCGAAAAGCACAAACTGTAGTCGAAACTTACGCTGCTGGTTCGGACAATGGCAATTTCGCAGGAGTTAATTTTGCGACGCTACTTCCTGCGGGTGACAACGCTGAAGTCATCATCGCTGGCCAAACAGGAACGGGCAAAATCGCACCACAGCGATTTGAAGCAGATATCAAACTGCATCCGTCAGCTGATCACGTGATCCGCCTTAATTCGTCGGCGGGGTGGTTGGGAAATGTCTCGACGCCGAATAAAGAAAAGCCTCTTGGTCAATTGTCGTTTCAGGCATTGGACGAATGGAAAGTTCGCGAAGGAATAATCTTCGTTTTCGGCTTCGATTACTCGCGTTTTGTTGGAGCGGGTGATGATATGTCCCTTTCGCCTCGCCTCGGGCTTCAATACGACCTCAATTCAAAGACGCGATTTAGAACCGCATTTACTACTCAAACCGAAGAAAAATCGTGGGCCCATTCGATCGATCTCGAAGGCGAGAGCATCGCATTCTCCGAACCAGTTTCGGTTGAAGATCTTGTGCTCGTAAGCGGCAAGCCGCAAATGAATAATAGCCGCCGTCTCGAATTTGGCGTCGAGCGCGTTATCGACAACAATTCTAGTGTTGAGGCAAATGCATTTTTCGACACAACGCTTGGCCGCGGTGTAGGACTGAACAGCTTGCCGTTCGACACGCTTGGCGATGACGGATTTGGCGAATTTGTTGCAAATCAGCAGGGCCGAACTCAGGGAATTAGAGTCGTATACACAAGACGATTGAACGGGCTTTTTACTACAACTGCCGGTTATTCGGCCGGTAGCGGCCAGAGACTTTCGACGGCAGCGATCACCGATCCTCTGCGAGTTTTCGAGAGCGATTTCTTTCAATCCTTCTTTGGCCAGTTGGCAGCCGAACTGAAAACCGGGACGAGCGTCAGGACGATATTTCGCCTTTCACCACAGGCTACGGTTTTCGCCATCGATCCTTTTAAGGGAAGATTGGCGATCTATGATCCGGGCCTGAGCGTTATGGTGACGCAGAGTCTGCCGACTTTTGGCCTGCCGTTACGCGCCACCGCGATCGTCGATGCACGAAACATCTTCGACTTTCAGTCCTGCGTCTCAGGAGAAGAAGGAAGCCTGAAACTGACAGGGCTACAGAGAATGCTCCGCGGCGGCATACAGGTCCGATTCTAGAATTTGCCACAGAAAAATCGACTTCACAGGATTTGGCTCAACTCTCAGTATTTTCGGCATTTCTCAGTGCCTAAATTTTTGTCCAAATTCTCGGATTATCAAGCAAAAAGCTGAATATTCCGAGCCGGTTAATCGTGGGCCGCTCCAGGGCTCAACAGTGTTTTTTTCGAGCAAAACACGGAATCGCGTCGGGCATTCTCGTTTTTATATATTGGAACGCATTTTGCGTTAAAATTACCTCGTTGAGGTATGCCTTGATTTGATGAAAGAAAAGATGCTTACAAGTTGGAGCCTGATATGGCTCCTGGCCTGCGTGCTGTTTGTGACAGCCGCAGCTCTCAACTTGTCTCAGCGTGCTCTTCAAAGCCTTCCGCCGACCGATGGCGTTAATTGGGCACAAAAGTCTGACGGCATTTTTGCGACGAAGGTAACGCCCGGATTTTCAGGTTCACGGGCGGGAATTGCAGTCGGCGACAAGCTGATCGGCATCGGCTTTGACGGTGAAAAGACAGAAGAGATCACATCGCCCGCCGACGTGCAGATGTATCTCGAAACAGCCGGCGTTGACGGAAGTCTGACTTATTTTTATCAAAGGCCAACCTATTCATCTCCTGACAATTTCTATTTTGCCGACCTGAGGCGCATCGACCCGATACCGCGTTGGACTCCGTCGGTCATATTCCTGTCAATTGTCGGTGTAATTTGGCTTGGCGTCGGTATCTTTGTGCTTTTCAAGCAAGGCAGCCGCTCACCGTTCGTGCTGCATTTTGCGACCCTTTGCCTGGCGGCGTTTATATTTCACACGTATAAGGCGATCGGCCTCGGAAAGGATTTTGACCTTGCGGTCGATCTTCTGGATAACATCGCTCTCGCAGTTTTCGTCCCGCTCTTTCTGCATTTTTGTCTTCGCTACCCGATTCGAAGCGCCGTATTTACAAACCCGCGTTGGAAAACCTATGTTCTTTATATTCCCGCGGTAATTTTCTCGGTCATTTTGATATTTGCGTCGCTGGTTCCTCAGTTTTGGCCGGAATCATTCGTAACCGAATACATTACGCGTTTGACCGACCGCTCAAATCTATTCGGTGTTTTATATAAAGCCAATTTCTATCATTTTGTTGTGGGCGTTTCGGCCGGAGCGAGCCTGCTTGTGTGGCGGTTCTTTAAGTTTCGACAGCCGCTGGTTCGACAGCGTTTGAAATGGACGATGGCGGGGACGATCACCGCAATAGTTCCGGTCGTACTTATGCAATTGGTTGAGCGTTTGGGCATACCTATCCCAAACGACAATTTCAGCACAGCGATTACGACGCTGCCTCTTGCCCTCATTCCACTTAGCTTTGGCCACTCGGTTGTTCGCTATCGTTTGATGGACGTTGACGTTGTTGTCCGCCGGGCGCTGGTATATGCAATGACCACAATTGCCATTGCGATGATGATAGGTGCTGTCGCGTTAGGCTTGGTTTTTCTCGCCGTCGGCAACAATCTTTCAACTACCGAGATCACGTTAAGGGCGCTGATCGCCATTATTGCTATGGCGGCCATCGTTTTACTAAGCGAGCCGCTCAAAAAGTTTCTTCAGGAACGGGCCGACAGATTTTTTTACGGTGAGCGTTACGACATGCGGCAGGGTTTGCTTGATTTTGGTAAGACCCTTTCCGCAACAACCTCGCTCGCGCCATTGCTTGACGGGTTGACCGAGCGCATTTGTCAGGTTCTCGACGTTCAAAAAGTGGCCGTTTTTGTCGAGGACGAAAAAGTCATCGAGCACTACCGCATTGCGAAGTCAGTTGGCCTGAGCGAAGAGTATAAAATTCCTGCCGATTTCAGGATAATGATTCGCCAAAAATCGACCTTAAATGGAATTGTTCGGGCGGATGAATTTGATAATCAAGAACTCGATGCCGCTATTTCAAACGGAAATGGCGATCGCAGAGTAGCCAAACGCAAGGAACTGCACTATTTCGTACCATGCGTTGTCGGCGGCAAAATGGTCGCTGTGATCGGCTTGGGACGGGCGAGCGATGGCTCGCTACTCTCGTCCGAAGACCTTGAGATCTTAAAGACGATCTCCGGTTACGTTGCCGTCGCGATCGAAAACAGCCAACTTTACGGCCAGCAAAGACAGCATACCGAAGAGCTTGCTTTGCTCAAAGAGTTTAACGAATCAATTGTTGAATCGGTAAATGTCGGTCTGATTGCCGTCGATGAAAATGGCCGCATTACTCGATGCAACTCGCCTTTTGAAGAAATGATCGGCTTAGGCCGCGATAAAGCGGTTGGCAAACTGGTCGAAGAGATATTTGACGAAAGTTTTGCCCGCAATCTCGAAAACATTCTTGGAAAATCGCGTTGGCATCTGACCGAGGTGAGAAACGCCTACAAACTTCATACTTATGATGTCGGCGGCAGGTCACTGATATTAAATGTTGCCGTCGCTCCGCTCAGATCGATCTCAAATCAGCAAACCGGAGCGATCATCGTGCTCGAAAATGTTTCTTCGCGCGTCAAGCTCGAAGAAACGCTCCAGCAGAGCGAAAAGCTTTCTAGCATCGGCCTGCTTGCGGCTGGCGTCGCTCACGAAGTAAACACACCGTTGACAGGCGTTTCGAGCTATACGCAGATGTTACTCGGAATGATCCCCGAAACCGACCCCAAGCACGCGCTGCTTCAAAAAATGCAGCGCCAGACCGACAGGGCATCAAATATCGTCGGCAATCTTCTCAATTTTTCCCGTACCGGCAACTCGGAAGATTTCGGCGAGATCGACCTCAACAAACTTCTCAATGACACGCTTCAACTTCTCGAACCACAGCTTCGCAAATCGAATATAGAAATTGTCAAGGAATACGCAATGACACCGCCTAAGATATCCGGCAGCGGCGGAAAACTGCAGCAGGTGTTTACAAACCTTATTCTCAACGCTCGTGACGCGATGTCGAACGGCGGAACGATCAAGCTCAAAACCGTCATTGAGAAAAACAGCACCGCCGTGGTGGAAGTCTCTGACACGGGCGAAGGAATTCCCGCCGAAAATCTGAAAAAAGTATTCGACCCGTTCTTTACGACAAAAGAGGTCGGCACCGGCACTGGCCTTGGACTGGCAGTTTCATACGGGATCGTCCAGGAACATTCGGGAACCATTGAGGCCAGAAGCAAACCGGGCGACGGGGCCACATTCAGGCTTGTTTTCCCAACCGTTAAAATGAATGGCCGCAAACGGGCGATCAGCTAGCAATAATCTCCCTTTTCACCGATCTTGCAAAATACAAAGCCACCAGAAATGCAACGAACATGATCGCCGATGCTGTCCAGTAGGCGCGATATATGGTGAATGTATCGATCATGTTTACGGAATTATTTAGCAGAACACCGCATAACACCGGGCCAATAGCTCTTGCAAGGCTGCCGCCGCTTTGCATCACGCCAAGCGTTCGTCCTTGTTCGTGCGCTTCGGCATTTTTAGAAGCAAGGCTGGAGAGCGCGGGAGTGGCAAAGGCATTTCCGATAGCAATTATTGCAGAAACCACAAGCAGACCCGCCAAGCCGCCAAAGGCAGGCGACGAATAGGGTGTGACAAACAAACCGAACGTCAAGATCAGGCAACCTAAAACCGCCAGCCGCGATTCGCCAAATTTTTTTGCCGCAATGCCGAAAATAAACCCCTGCATTACGATGGAGACCGCTCCGACATATGCGAAAAGATAGCCGTTCTGCTCCGCCGTATAGCCAAAAGTGTAAGCCGTGAACAGTACATACGCCGTCGTCATTATCGAAAATGCCGTTATCAGCAGAAAATAGACGAGAGCTATGCCGCGAAAATTCGCGTTGCTGAGCGCTTCGAATGTCTCCGCCAGCTTTCCTTTTCGCGGAGTTTCACGCAGGCGCGATTCCGGCTTGAGCGATTCTGGCAGAACAAAATACACGGCGACGGCATTTGCCATCGACAAAAACCCGGCGAAATAAAATGGCACCGCGATGCCGTATTTGCTCAAAACTCCTGCGATAGCCGGGCCGAAAATAAACCCAAGCCCAAATGCCGCTCCGAAAAGTCCCATGCCTTTTGCGCGATTTTCTTTTGTTGTGACATCGGCTATGTATGCCTGCGCCGTCGAGATGCTGCCGCCGGTGATGCCGCTCAACGCTCGTCCGATAAACACGACCAACAGCGTTCCTGCGGCTCCTACGACAAAATAACCGACCGCCGAGCCTAACAAACTAAAGAACAAAATTGGGCGTCGTCCGTATTTATCCGAA
>CAZUEI010000131.1:0-6209 GCA_964618985.1 uncultured Chloracidobacterium sp. | reverse complement strand
ATGGGTAAGTTTGGACGCATTTGCTTAATGGTTTTGGACTCGGCAGGCATCGGTGAAATGCCGGACGCTGCCGATTGGGGCGACGCTGGCGCGGATACTCTCGGGCATATTCTCGAATCGCGACATGTAAATTTGCCAAATCTACAGGTAATGGGACTTGGCAATATCACTTTGCTTAATGGCCTTCCCGCGGTCGTTCGTCCTACTGGCTCCTACGGCAAATGCGCTCTTAAATCTGACGGTAAGGATACGACCACCGGGCATTGGGAAATGGCCGGCATAATTCTAAAGCAGGGCTTTCCAAAGTTTCCGGACGGGTTTCCGCCGCGGATCATCGACGAGTTTGTCATGCAGGCCAAAGTTCCCGGCGTGCTCGGCAACATTCCGGCTAGCGGCACGGAAATTATCAAAGAGCTTGGCGAAGAGCATATCAACACTGGCAAGCCGATCGTTTACACATCGGCTGACAGCGTTTTCCAGATCGCCGCTCACGAGGAGGTCGTTCCGCTTGACCGCCTCTATCAGATGTGCGAGATCGCGAGGAACATTCTTCGCGGGGACGATGAGGTCGCCCGCGTGATCGCACGTCCGTTTCTTGGAAAAACGGCGTCGGATTTCAAACGCACCGAAAATCGCCACGATTACGCCGTGCCGCCGCCAAGAAATCTGCTGCCAAAACTCAAAGACGCCGATTTGGACGTTGTCTGCATCGGCAAGATCGCATCGATCTACGACGGAATGGGCGTGACAGAAGACCTGACGGCAAAGAATAACGACCAGACGATCGATCAGACAATAAATGCTCTCAACGCCTCATCACAAGGTTTGATATTCAGCAATCTAGTCGATTTTGACATGCTCTACGGACATCGCCGCGATACGGAGGGCTATGCAAAAGCCCTTGAGCATTTCGACGAGCGTTTGCCCGAGATCATTGAAGCATTAAACACCGACGACCTGCTCATAATGACCGCCGACCACGGCAACGACCCGACCAAGGACGGCTCCGACCACACACGCGAATACGTCCCGCTTCTTGTTTTCGGCAAAAGGGCCGTTCCGGGCCTCGATCTTGGAACACGCCAATCACTTGCCGACATCGGCCAGACCATCGCCGAGAATTTCGACTTGAGAATTGCCGACGGCGTCAGTTTTTTAAAGAACTTGTAATATTAGTTATGAAACCAAATTATTTTAAAGGTTTTATCGCGATTACTGCGCTTCTGTTTGTTGCAAATATTCCTATTTTTGCTCAAACGGCCAGCAAGCAGGTTATTGATGAGAAAAATGTTCGGGCCGGGATGAATTTCCTCGCCGGCGACGCAATGATGGGGCGTGCGGGCGGCAGCGTTTTTGAATGGATCACGGCCGAGTATATTGGCTCGCAGTTTATGCAGTTCGGTCTCGAACCCGCAGGCGACGTCGACGCATTCGGGCGGCAGACTTATGTTCAGGCCGTTACTGATCCAAAGCGGACGTGGAATGCGATCGGCAAAATTACAGGTACTGATAAGGATCTTGCGTCGGAAGTTATTTTGTTGAGCGCCCATCTGGATCATCTGGGAATGCGTGACAACGCTTCTGGCGACGATAAGATCTTTAATGGTGCAGACGACGATGCTTCGGGTTCGGTTGCAGTTTTGGAACTTGCTCGCGTGCTTGGAGCCGGACAAAAGCCGAAGCGGACAGTTTATTTCGTCTGTTTTGGAAGTGAGGAGATCGGCGGGTTCGGAGCAAAGTATTTTGTCAGCAATCTGCCGTTTCCAAAGGAAAAACTCGTCGCCAATCTCCAATTTGAAATGATCGGGCGGCCGGACGCAAAGGTCAGGCCTGAAGAGCTTTGGCTAACCGGTTACGAACGCTCAAACCTCGGCCCGGAGCTCGCAAAACGCAGAGCGAAAATTGTTCAAGATCCGCATCCTGAGCAAAACTTCTTTCGGCGCTCGGACAATTATACTTTGGCAAAGCAGGGAATTATCGCTCACACAGTTTCAAGCTTTGGCCTACACAAGGATTATCACCAGGCGAGCGACGAGATACGGACAATTGATTTCGTCCACATGACAAGATCGATCAATTCGATAGTCGAACCGGTGCAGTGGCTTGTGAATTCGGATTTCAAACCAGCCTGGAACGAAGGAAAAAAACCTTAGATCCTCAGCGGGCGAACCGATGGCCGATCAGTGTCATAGGGATAAAGCTCACAAGACTCGCGACGACGAACCATAACGGCTGGCCCGGCAACATCATCATATTTGTGACCATGGCCAGCGTCAACAGCGAACCGAGGATGATAGTCAGCGTCGCTCCCGGACTCCAACGCCGCCCCATCTTTGTGACGACAAATCCTCCTGCAAACGAACCAATGATATAGCCGATCAGGACGACAATATAGGCCTTGGCTGGCCCGTTTGCCATATATTCGGCAAGCTTTGCACGATCCGCCATAACTTCGGGGGACGGCGGCGCCATGACCATTGAATTCCCCATTTGGAATATCATAAAGATCGCGGTGGCAACGATCAACGCTACGACGACAGCAAGTATCTTTCTACCCATTTCGGTCCTCCTGTATTGGTTCTAGATTACCCGGACGCTCATTTGTAAACCGAAACTATGTACCAAGTCAAGAGCACTCGCAAAAACTAACTTGCTATTACGGTCGAATATGTGCATCATAGTTATGTTAATCCTTCTCTCGCGTGCAAACACACGCGCTTCGTCTTTAACGATTTTTGGATAAGTTTGAGAGCAGGCCAGTTAGATAACTAGAAGTCACTCTCAGTAGTTTTTTGAGTATCCGACATCGTCGCCTTTGCAGTAGTTAGTTCCACCGCAAGACCTCTCGATTCGACGCTTCTTTAGAATTCCCGAAAATGGAAAAGGTAAATATTAAATGTCAATGAAACTTTATGTAGGAAATCTTTCCTTCAACACATCAAATCAGGATCTGAACGACCTCTTCGGTGCGATCGGAACTGTCGAATCAACAAACATCATCGAGGACCGCGAAACAGGCCGCTCACGCGGTTTTGGTTTTGTCGAAATGGCGTCGCAGGCCGATGGCGAAACCGCCATTGCCCAGCTTAACGGCAAAGAGATAGATGGACGCGAGCTAAAAGTCAACGAAGCTAAACCGCAGGAAAAACGCGGCGGCTTTGGCGGCGGCGGCGGACGCGGAAATCGCGGCGGTGGTGGTGGTTACGGCGGCGGTGGCGGAAACTACGGTGGTGGCGGACGCTACTAAACTTTAGTTGTTAGCACAACAATTAAAATGCCCCGGCCGCAAGATCGGGGCATTTGTTTATTTAAACGCCGTTGTTGCGGAAACGTGCTAAAATGCTTTTATGACATACAGCCCGCTAGCCATCAAACGCCGTCAGGTACTTGGAGACCTCTACGGAGTGTGCGACGCCGTCGAAATGGTGCCTGTCCATCTGGACAATGCCGACGGCGAGAAGATCGGCTTTGCCGACGAAAGCCTGGGGCATTATGCTGACGCCTATTTGTTTCACCTGCCTGAAGACGTTTGCAAAAAACTATCAACAGGGCACTATATCTATTCGTTTGATTACGACTACTCCGATTCGGAAGCAACCGGCCGCAACCGGCGCATAAAGCTCAACTACATATTCCTCACCGGACGCAAACTCCCCGAAGCCGTTAGCCGCACTTCAAAAAAAGCGGCTGCCGCTCTGGCAGCACTTGATAACAACGCCGAATAAACTGATCATTTTCCTTTACTTTGAGATTCGGAAATATCTGCATTTTCGTTCGGTTCCCGTTCGTGTTATTTTACGTCTAAGTGAAAAATAGATCATTTGGAGGTAAGTCGAAATGGGCAGCAGTGCACCGTCTGTTTTTAGAATATTCATTCCGGTAACCGATTTTGATAAGGCTCTTGCATTTTATCAACGATTATTTAATGACGAAGGCAGGACAATTCATCAAGGGCGGCATTATTTTGACTGCGGGCCGGTGATCTTTGCGGTGATCGAAAAAAACGGCCCGCCGATCGGCGATCATATATATTTTTCCGTGCCGAATCTCGAAACGGTCTTTTCACGGGCAAAGGAACTTGATTGTCTTGAAAAGGACGAAGTTCACGGCGCTCCGCCCAGTGAGATACGTGTGCGGCCTTGGGGCGAGCGGTCGTTCTACGCCCGCGACCCGTTTGGCAACGGTCTCTGTTTCGTTGATGAAAACACGTTGTTCACAGGAGAGCGATAGATGCTTATCTACGAGATCACGGCTACGGTCAATGCCGATTTAGCCGTCGAATATGAAAAATACATGACCGGACAGCATATTCCCGACTTGCTCGCCACCGGCCACTTCGCCGCCGCTTTTTTTGCAAAGAATGGTTCGCAGTATCGCATCGGCTACCACGCCGATTCGCAGGAGCATCTTGACGCCTACCACGCTGATGACGCCGACCGGCTCCGTGCCGATTTTGCAAAGCATTTCCCTGATGGAATCGAGTTGTCTCGTCAGGTTCTTGAGATCGTAAGATTATTCCCAAGTCCCTAATCTGATAATCTAATACCATGCTCATTTTAGGTATCGAAAGCTCGTGCGACGAGACGGCAGCGGCGGTAGTTCGCGATGGCCGCGAGATCTTGTCGTCGGTGATCGCGTCACAGATAGAGTTGCACAAGCCATGGGGCGGCGTCGTGCCCGAACTGGCATCACGTGAACATCTCGAAAAGATTGAGCCAATAGTTGCTGAGGCATTGTCACGGGCAGCCGTTACTCTAAAAGAGATTGACGCTATAGCTGTAACACAGGGGCCTGGACTGATCGGCTCGCTGCTCGTGGGCGTCTGTTATGCTAAGTCGCTTGCCTATTCGCTCGATATTCCGTTTGTCGGCGTCAATCATATCGAAGGCCATGTATATTCAGTCGCCTTTGAAAATCCGCCGATCGAATATCCTGCCCTCGCTCTGATCGTTTCCGGCGGCCATACGAACATCTTTCACGTTCCTAAAGAAGGTTCCTATAAAGTTGTTTCCCGGACCCGTGACGATGCTGCGGGCGAGGCTTTTGACAAGGTCGCAAAGATGCTCGGGCTTGGCTATCCGGGCGGGCCTGTCATCGAGAAACTAGCGAAGGAAGGCGATGCGTCGAAAGTAAAATTCACGCAGGCAAAGATCTCCGACGGCCGCCCCGACCTCAGTTTTAGCGGATTAAAAACAGCCGTTGCACGATATGTCCGCGAAAATGCCATTGAACCACTGTCAAACGGCGATGCACCGACTCAATCGATCAAGAATCTTGCGGCAGGTTTTCAGGCGGCTGTTTTAAAAGCTCTTGTCGGGACATTGGAAAAATTGGCTGTCGAATTGCAGCCCAAAACATTGATCGTCGCCGGCGGCGTTGCATGTAATCTGGCTCTACGCACTGCAGCCGAAACCACGGGCAAAAAACTAGGCCTGCCCGTATATTTTCCTTCGAAGCATCTATCGACTGACAACGCCGCGATGATAGCTGCAGCGGGATATTTTCATATGAAAAATGGAAAGACATCCGATCTGCGAATGACCGCCGATATAACAATGCGGTTGCAAAACCTCGAAAATGAAGATACTCAATTGCGAAAGCAAAAAGTTCACTATCGTTTGTAGGAACAGCTAATGCATTATAGCTCGGGCAAGAGTAAAAACATTTACCTTTCCCGCTCCGACTTTCTTCAATACTTTTGCGCAGGATGATGCTGTGGCCCCGGATGTAAGCACATCATCAACAAGCAGAATATTTTTTCCACCGATCAGTTTCGGACGCACGACTTCAAACGCATTTTTGACCGTGAGTTCGCGGGCTTTTTGATCCATGCCGATCCGGTGTATGGGCGTGTGCATTTTTCGCGTAAGGCTGTGGGCATCGACTGGAATTCCGGTTGATCTGGAAAAGGCTGTGGCAATGCTCTCAGCTTGATTAAATCCCCTTTCGATCCGTCGTCGTGCCGATAGCGGAATAGGGACTATCAGATCTATGCCATCCAACTCGCAGTATCGTGTTGCGGCATGAATAATTGTTCTAAGCCGGTGAGGCATCGAAGGAACATTTTTAAGATTCACGATCGCTGCTGCCAAAGCCTTTTCATAAATGCCGGCAGCGGTGGCTTTATCATAGTGATGATCGTCGCATTTACGGCAGAAAACTGGCACGGGCGCAGCTTTGTCGCCAAAAAAGGCCCCGCATTTCTCGCA
>CAZUEI010000130.1:3442-6271 GCA_964618985.1 uncultured Chloracidobacterium sp. | reverse complement strand
ACCGTGTCAATATGGTCATCCGGGCTTATCAAAAGGGGCTGTTAAGCTGTGCGAATAAGCTCGTTTAAAAGCGAATATTATGAACGTATTGGTTACCGGCGGCGCTGGTTACATAGGCAGCGTTGTCGTTGAAGAGTTGTTAAAAAACAGTCACCGCGTGGTCGTTCTGGACAATTTGTCGATGGGGCACCGCGATGCTGTTGATGTGCGGGCCCGGCTGATCGAGGGGGATCTGCGAGATCGGCAGTTGGTCGAACAAACGCTAACAGAAAACAATATAGAAGCGGTGATCCATATGGCCGCGTCGTCTCTTGTCGGCGAATCTGTGCAATTTCCCGAAAAATACTACGATAACAACGTTGTTGCTGGAAAAGTGCTGCTGCAAGCAATGCGAGCGACAAATGTGCAAAAAATGGTGTTTTCGTCAACCGCCGCCGTTTATGGTGAGCCGGAGCGGCAGCCGATCGTTGAAACCGACAAGCTTGAGCCTACAAACCCATACGGGGAAACAAAGCTCGAATTTGAAAATGAATTAAGAAGGCATCACGAGGAAAACGGCCTTAATTACGCCAGTTTGAGATATTTCAATGCGGCCGGAGCAAGCGCGAGATGCGGCGAGATGCATAACCCTGAAACGCACCTGATCCCGTTGTTGTTGCAGGCTGCTCTCGGCAAGCTGCCGCATATCAATATCATGGGGGACGATTATCCCACACGTGATGGCACATGTGTACGAGATTATATTCATGTGATTGACCTAGCACGAGCTCATGTGCTCGCACTCAACCACTTGGATAGTGGCGCGTCTATATATAACCTTGGCTGTGGTGGTGCAGGTTACACCGTCCGCGAGGTGATCGACGCTGTCCGTGAAGTCACCGGCCTGCAAATCCCCGAAGTGGTAGCCGGGCGTCGTCCGGGTGATCCGGCTGTATTGATCGCCTCGTCCAACAAAATCAGCCGCGAACTAGGATGGAAGCCTGAGTTTCAGGATCTGTGCGTCATTATTGAGTCGGCCTGGACATGGCTCAGACAGCGGCATGGGAGTAGTTCCACCGACTGAGACGATTACGCTACACCCAATAATTACGGTCGAGCGAGCAGTAATTTATTGCCTTATTGTGGTTGTATTTACTGCGACTTCTAGATGGCAAGATTAAAGCTCAACCTTTCGAAACGCCAACTATCAAATTCCTAATTTCTCCTGGTTTTTTTTGCAAAGGAAAATTCCATTATTTTAAGCCTGTTAATAAAACCGCGTCGTGTTGCCAGCCGCCATGAGTGATGGCGAATGCTTTGCCGTCGGGCGCGAGGGCGAAACAGTGGTTGTAGAGGCGTTCGGTACCGAGATCGATAATTTTCTGCGGGAGGCTTGCGTCAAGGGGTTGGCGCCATAGAGTTTTGTTTTCATATTCGCCAGCGCCGGAGACATATACTATGTCTTGTCCGTCAGGAGACCACCGTAAGGCAAACAATTCGTGTTGGGGAACAGGAAGTTTGAAAATCTTGCTTGTCTGGCTGTCGGCAAGCGAGGCGATCATCAAAACGATCTCTCCGCCTTGCTTTTCGGGAAAAGCCGCAAACGATCCGTCGGGCGAGACGGCGATCTGATGTTTTCTTTTGTCTAAGACGAGTTCTTCCTCGCCACCCTCGACGGGTACACGCCAGAGGGTCTTTTGGAGACTGTGTTGAAAATATAGCCAGCGTCCGTCCGGTGAAACGAGAAGAGGCGGGCCGGCTTCACGACGCGTGATCTGGACCTGTTCGGAACCGTCCGAGTTCATTTTCCAGATCTGGATAGCACCGGTTCGGTTCGAGGCGAAGAATATCGAATCGTCAACGGACGAAGCGAGCGGCACACTTTCATCGGCCGAGTTGTTGGTCAATTGGCGTTGGCCGGTGCCGTCCTTATTGATGCTCCAGATCTCATCGTTGCCTGACATTATTGACGAAAAGATGATTCTCCCGTTCGCGGCGTAAGAAACACTTCCCGCTTTGGCTAAAGTCCGATCGACCGAAGGGTCTTCCATCTCGAATGCCTTCAAACGAAAGTCCTCTTTGACCTGCGTGGAAACCAGAACTTTCGATTGCCCGTCGAGACTCAGGTGTGCGTAGCTTTCAGAATCCTTAGTGAGCGGGAAAACCTCTCCGGAATCGCGCGAAAGCTGCCAGATGCGGTAATTCCTTGTGGAATTGCGGGAGGCCGTAAGAAGCAATCCCTTGCCGCCGGGCAGCCAGGCGATATTCCTGATATTGAAGAACTTTTCACTGGTCAAAACTCGTTCTGTGCCTGACTCGATTTCAACTTCCATTAAGCCAAATTCGTTTCCGGCGGTTTCCGAGTGTCCGACGGCGAAAACAATAGATCTTCCGTCGGGTGAAAAGCGGTTGTCGCCCAGGCGGAATGGGCGAGGGCGGGAGAGGATCTTTCGCTCGTTTTGTCCGTTCGAGGCGTCGGCGATAAACAGCGAGCAATTTTCATCGTTGCGTCCAGGGCAACGAACAAATGAGATATTGGCCCCATCAGGCGAAATACTGATCAAGCCTTCTGCTTGGCTCAGGATCTTCTGGGGAATACCGCCAAAGATCGAAACACGAAATATATCGAACCTGCCTTCCTGAAGGCGCGGATGCCTGACGAAGTAAAGAGTATTTCCGTCGGGCGAGAGCGCAAGTCCGTAATAAAGATCTTCCGACGGTGGAATGATTTCAACGTTATTGCCGGAATCAAGCTGCCTTAACCAAACGCTCTGCTTCTCGTTATTCAGTCCTTGTGTATAGACAAGGTTTTTGCCATCGGCTGAGACGATCGCATGTCCGGTTTTTCCG
>CAZUEI010000130.1:0-3342 GCA_964618985.1 uncultured Chloracidobacterium sp. | reverse complement strand
TCGATAAATTGCGGCTTTGATGCGCTGTCGCCCAGGGCCTTGCGGAGCATTTTGATATTAAAGGTGAGATTGCTTTCTTCGACAAACTGGTCCTGCCACAGTTTCTGCATCAACTCATCCTTTTCGATCAGGCGTCCGGCATTTTCAACAAAGAGCTGGAGCATCTCAAAAACCTTTGGCGTGATGGCGATAAGCTGGCCATCGCGCAATAAAACCTTTTCCGCAAGGTCAAGACGGAAATTTTCAAAATCGTATAACTTGTTTGTTTCGAGCGACATGCCTCTCTCTCACAAATTTCTCACAGAAATCTCACCAAAATCTCAAGACATATTTATCGCATCCGTCTTAAATGGAATTCATGGCGGTTTAGCTAAATATTAACAGATATTTACGTGGCCGGAAACCCTTTTAGAGGCTTTGCGAAGAGCGGCAGTCCCGATTGTGTGATGTTTTTGAGAACAGCGAATTTCTTCATTGCGATTTTAGCTGCTCTGCGGGAGTAAATTTCTCGCAAAGACGTAGAGAATTCAAAAAGAGAGATCGTTGACGAGTTTAAGGAGAGAGTTATGAAGCAATCATTTTACCGGGCTATTACTTTCACGACGCTTTTTATCGCGGTTGGATTCCTCGGAAACGCAAAGGCTCAGTCGGCACTCGATGGTTTTGATCCGAATGCCAACGGTTTGATACGCGTCGTCGTTCTGCAACCGGACGGCAAGATCCTCATCGGAGGAGCTTTTACCACGCTCGCCCCTAACGGAGGTGCGTCCGTCACACGCAATCGTATCGCCCGGCTGAATCCCGACGGCACGCTCGATACCGCCTTCAATCCGAACGCAAACGATCAGGTATATTCCATGGCCGTGCAGGCCGACGGCAAGATCGTGGCAAGCGGCCTTTTCACAAATATGAGCGGATTGACGCGAAATCGCATTGCCCGACTCGACTCCACGACTGGCCTGGCAGATTCGTTCGATCCGAACGCGAACAACCTGGTCATGCGCGTCTCTTTGCAACCGGATGGAGTGATTCTGGCGGGCGGCTCTTTTACAAACATCGGCGGACAAGTGCGTAACCGCATTGCCCGTTTGGATCCCGCTACCGGTTTGGCGGATTCATTCGACCCAAATGCTGACAACGCCATCCAGGCGATCTTGACGCAATCGGATGGCAAGCTTTTGGTCGCCGGTTTTTTCACAAACATCGGCGGACAAGTGCGTAACCGCATCGCCCGGCTCGATCCCATTACCGGCCTCGCGGATGCGTTCAACCCCAACGCAAACGCTACGGTTCAGAACATCGCTGTGCAAGCGGACGGAAAACTCTTGGTTGGCGGCAATTTCACGACCATCGGCGGACAGGCGCGCAACGCCATTGCCCGGCTCGATCCCACGACCGGTCTGGCGGATGCGTTCAATCCCAATACGAACACAGGCGGCATTGTTCAGGGCATCATAGTGCAGCCAGACGGTAAAATTCTGGTGGCAGGCAATTATTCGAGCATCGGCGGGCAGACTCGAAATCATATTGCACGGCTAAATGCCACAACCGGCCTAGCTGATGCATTCAACCCGAACGCGAATCTTAACGCCAGTTCAATCGCTCTACAGGAGGACGGCAAGATCTTGGTAAGCGGCAATTTCACTACGCTCTCGCCAAACGGCGGATCGGCGCTGACACGCAATCGCATAGCGCGTTTGGAAGTCGACGGGAGCGCAGATTCAACGTTCGGCAATCTGGGTTTAGACGGCGATGTTTATGCCATTGCGATACAACCTGACGGCAAAATACTAATTGGCGGCTCGTTTACGACTGTCTTAGGGCAGTTGCGCCGCAGACTGGCACGTCTTAACACGGACGGAACGCTCGACGCGGCGTTTCCGAATGTTACAGGTGATGTCTATTCGATAGTGGTGCAGGCTGACGGAAAAATTCTGGTGGGTGGTGACTTTACGGCCATTTTCGGGCTGCCGCGAAATAGAATCGCCCGACTCAGTTCTAACACCGGTGTGCCCGACTCATGGGATCCCGACGCGAACGGGATCGTCCGGTCAATTAATGTCCAGACAGATGGAAAGATTTTGGTAGGCGGCGAATTTACGACTATTGGCGGAGCAAACCGAAGTCGTATCGCGCGGCTTAATCCTGTTACGGGATTGGCTGATTCATTTAGTGCAAATTTGAATAGCTCGGTCACTGCCCTTGCGGTTCAATCGGATGGCAAGGTCTTGGCGGGGGGCTATTTCACCGACATCAGCGGACAGACACGAAATCGCATTGCCCGGCTTGATGCAGTTACGGGAGCAACGGATTCGTTCAATCCTAACGCCAACAATACCGTACGCACAATTGTGGTTCAGCCCGATAACAAGATATTGGTGGGCGGCGATTTTTCGAACATTAGCGGACAATCGCGACAGGGTCTGGCGCGCCTTGATCCAACTACGGGGCTTGCCGATTCGTTCAATCCAAACGGGAGTATTCTTTATATTAATTCCCTGGTGACCCAGGCCGATGGCAAGATTCTTGTGGGCGGTTCTTTCTCGACTATCGGCGGACAAACGCGCAACGGTCTCGCACGGCTCGACCCGACAACCGGCCTTGCGGACTCGTTCAACGCTGGGTTGAATTTTTGGGTTTGGGGAATCGCCTTGCAGGCGGATGGCAAGATCCTGGTTGGTGGTACTTTTGATACCATCGCAGGAGAGACGCGCAACGGATTTGCGCGGCTGATAAACGACACGGTAGCTACGCAAGATCTCTCCGTTGCCCAGACCTTCGCTGCATGGACTCGAGGAGGATCAAGTGTCCGATTTTCACGAGTGACTTTTGAGGATTCGACTGATGGCGTCAATTACAACTTCCTCGGCAACGGTGTCGCGTCAGGGAATGACTGGGTATTAACGGGCTTGAATCTCTCCCAGCAAAACCTCTTCATTCGAGCGCGCGGATATTATTACGATGGACAACTAAATGCTTCGGAAAGCATTCAGGAATATGTGCGAAATGTTGTTCCAGCACCTGCAATCAGTGGAACAGTGACATATGGCAATGCTATTGGCAATCCTGCGCCGCCAAGGTTTGTGAAGAACGTTTCGGTGACGAGTATGGTGGGTTCGCCAGCGGTCGGGCCGGTCATAACGGGAACGCCGGGGACATACACGCTGACGGGCTTTGGGGCAGGCAGCTACACGATCAAACCGACCAAGCCGGGTGGCTCGAATGGAGCGATCACGTCAAATGATGCCGCAAGGGTCGCACAGGGTGTTGTGTCATCACCGGCTTTCGTAAGCCAAAACCAGAGGTTTGCGGCTGATACGAGCGGCAACGGCAATGTCACGT
>CAZUEI010000129.1:0-6273 GCA_964618985.1 uncultured Chloracidobacterium sp. | reverse complement strand
AAGGCACGCCTGCCGAAACCGAACGGGAGAAACTTAATCCGGTTCCGGGCAGCTTTCTGGATTTTTTCAATCACATCAAAGCGGCGGCGATGCGGCCATACGATTTTGGCGCTGATAAATTCAAAGCGACCAAAGCTCCAATGTTCTTCATCCACGGCGACGCCGACGGCGTGCGGATCGATCACATCGCCGAAATGTACCGCCTCAAAGGCGGCGGCAATACCCACGCCGACATGCAGCCGCGCGTCGAATCGAGACTCGCCATTTTGCCTAACACATCACACGTTGAGCTGGTGAACCGTAGGCAGACGATCATCCCGATGGTCAACGACTTTCTCGATGCGAAGCCCCAAAAGCAGTAGTTAACGGCACCGAAAAACGTCTCCCACCGTAAGCCCGTAACCTGACCCGGCGCTTTGACAAAGACTCAAATTGGGGTATCTTTAGGAGACCCCCCTGATACGCAATTTTGTCGTTCCCACTGTTTTAGAACCGGCATAGCTTTATGGAGGGTGTGGCCGACAGGTCTTTATAATTCACAATTTTTGGAGGAACAATGCTGAAAAAAACTTTTCTGACCGTACTTTTTGCATGCCTTTTCGCGATCGGCGCGATGGCTCAGACCACAACGCCGCCGCCGCCGCCGACACTTCCGGGCACTGTCGTGCGCATCAACTTTATTGACATCAAACCGGGAAAAGGAAACGACTTCAGTGCGTTCGTCGGTGCGCACCAAATACCTATTTGGGAGGAACAAAAGAAGCAGGGACTGCTACTCGACTACAAATTCTTTTCACAGCCCACCAATGACGGCCCGAGTGACTGGGACGTCGCAATTGTCTTTGTCTACAAGAACTATGCCGACGCACTCGACTCCAGCCCTGAACGAAATGCAAAGTTCGACGCTATCAGCATCGGACATTACGGATCGGTCGAGGCCCGAACAAAGGCGAATGACCAATACAATGAAATACGCACTGTGATCTCGAGCCAGCTGATGAGAGAGCAGATACCTAATATGCCGAAGAAATAAGTTCATTGCGCAAACCTGGACGCGCAAAAAGGCTTTAGCCGAACAGTTGGCTAAAGCCTTTTTTTGTTTCAAACCTCCGCCTAAAAGTGGATGGATTTGATCATTATGAGGATAACCGGCGGTGGCCTAATTCCTCGACATAAAAGGCAACGAGCGAGAGGCCGATAAGAACGACGCCGACGATCAGGAACATCCTCGGTGCAAGACTAAAAACCCCTGCGAAAAACGCCAATAGTCCAACGATCGCTATCAACGCTCCCGCGTTTCTCGCCAATTTCGACATGCTGTTTGATTGAGCCATAAAAAATAACGTATCAGAAAATGGCCAATATCGCCACACTGAGCAAGCTAAAGTTTGCCCCACTTGCCCCACTTGCCCCACTTCAAGTGGGGCGGGGCAAAATCTCGCCAACAAGGTCGTATTCGTGAGCTTCGGTGATCTTGACGTTGTAGATCGAACCGATCTGCGGCTCAAGACCTTCGGGCATGTCGTTGATGAGAATGTAGCCGTCGATTTCCTGCGTCTGGCCTTCGAGACGGCCCTGAAACAGCAAGTCGGATTCCTGCGAGAGGCCTTCGAATATGACCGGGTAAGTTTTGCCGATCTTTGCACGATTCAACTGCTTGCTGATCTTTGCCTGTTCTTTCATCAGACGGTTGCGGCGTTGCGTCGCGATCTTGGGATCGACCTTGTTTGGCAACTCAAAAGCAGGAGTTCCCTCTTCGTCTGAATAGGTAAAGACACCGAGATTGTCGAAGCGGCAGTTTTGTACGAACTTAATAAGCTCCTCGAAATCCGCGTCGGTCTCGCCCGGAAAGCCGGTGATAAACGTCGTGCGAATGGCGATGCCCGGAACTTTTTCACGCACGCGGGCTATGAGTTTTTCGAGCGATTCGCGAGTGCCGCCGCGTTTCATAAGTTTCAGCACATTTCTTGAAGCGTGCTGCAGCGGCATGTCGAGATATTTGACCGCCTTCGGCGTCTCGCCTATCGCGGCGAGAAATGCATCAGAAATATGCGTCGGATACGCGTACATCACGCGGACCCATTCGATGTCGTCGATCTCGCCGAGTGCACGGATCAATGCGGCCAGAGCATCGACCTCGCCGAGGTCTTCGCCGTAACGTGACGAGTCCTGAGCGATGAGGACAAGCTCTTTGACGCCTTGTTTGGCGAGCATTCGCGCCTCTTCGACTATCGACCCAAAACGCCTTGACCTAAACGAGCCGCGCATCGCCGGTATCGAACAAAAGGCGCACGGCCGGTCGCAGCCTTCGGCGATTTTGATAAACGCCGTGTGCGATTGTGTTGCACGCATTCGCGGCGTGTATTCGTCGTAAAGGTATGTCGCGGATTTATTGCCGATAGGCGTGATCGTGAGTTTTTTAGCGTCGAAATTCGAGTCCGCCGCCTTGAGAATATCGTTGACCTGCGAAGTGCCAATGAAAGCATCGACCTCGGGCAGCTCTTTCATCAAGTCGTCACGGTAACGCTCGACAAGGCAGCCGGCGACGATCACGCGACTTGCCTTGCCGCCGGCTTTCCACTGTGTTGCTTCGAGAATTGCGTCGATCGATTCCTGCTTTGCCGATTCGATAAAGCCGCACGTATTAACGACGACCGTGTCAGCTTCGTCGGCGTTATTTGTGATCTCGTAGCCTGCCTCAGCAAGTTGGCCCATCATCACCTCGCTGTCAACAAGATTTTTTGGGCATCCGAGACTGACAAATCCGACTTTCTTCATAATGCGAATCTTTAAGAATAACAGATATGGGTCAATTATTCCGCTTCGAGGGTTTTGAGCCAGGATTCTATTGCCTTCGCTTCATCAGCCGAGAGGTCTTTTTCGCCGAAACGGACTCGGTTATATTTCTCGGTAATGCGAAGCGCTTCCGGCAGCTCGGTCGCAGAGGCAAATTCCAGCGGTGTCTGGTGTGGTTCGCGCGTCCAGCCCTTGTCGGCAAGAATGCGCTGCATTCGGCTGTAAAACTCGACGACTGAAGCATGTCGTTTCTTAAAGAATCGGTCCCAAAGCTGCTGCCAGATATGGAGACGAATTATCTTTCGACAAAGCCACACGATCAGCAGAATTCCCAGTACCGCCGCGGCCAAATAGGCAAAACCGTAACCTATCGCCGCCAGGCTGTTCTTCATCCCACCGTCGCCACGAACCTCGGCCCACCATTTGGCAAGAACCATTTGGGCTTGATTCAGATACCATGAGATCCGAGATTGGTAATCCACAAAACTGCTGCGAACCGTGTTGGCAAGCGAACGCTGCTCCTGGTTGTCGTAGGCTACAAAGCGCTGGATCCAGAATGATTCGAGTGCTTCGAGGTATTTGTTAAACGCTCCCGCGATGCCGGTCGTTGGCGACGAAACCGGCTGGCCGGCAAACGGCGTCGGGTCAAACGGCACCCAGGCATTTTCTTTCGGGAAAAAGACCTCGACCCAAGCGTGGGCGTTTCGCTGACGAACGATCGTCATTCCGGCCGCGTCATTGTAATCACCGCCGTGAAAGCCATTGACAACACGAGTCGCGATGCCCTGTGTGCGCAGCATCACAGCCATGGCGCTGGCAAAATACTCGCAATGGCCCTCGCGAACATTGAAAAGAAAATCGGCGAGGGGCTCGCTGCCGCCGGCCTTTTTTTCGAGCGTGTAGCTGAGATTGTTTTGCAGGTAAGATTCGACTGCGCGGGCTTTGTCGTATCGGTTCTTCGATGTCGCGGTGATCGTTTCCGTAAGTTTCGCGATACGCGGATCAAAAACGGGCGGCAGAAAAACGTAGTTTCTAAGATCTGCGATATATGGCTGATCGTCCGCACGCAATTGATCTGCCGACGGCAAACCGCGATCCGAGAAAACTTTGTAGCTGGTGCGTTCGAAATTGCGCGGGTAGCTCAAACCGCCGTAAACGTCCTTGTAAACAACGGGAAAATTGCCCTGAATGGCGACGGCTCGCGGCAGCGCAAACAAAACGGGCGTGTCGAGCGGTTCGAGATAAATGGTTTGCAGCGTGCGGGTTTCACTGCCCGCCGCAGGGTCGATCCGGATAAGATCATCTGCGCCTTTTTCAATTACGGCCTTGCTGCTTCCCTTCGATCTGTTCCACGACTGGTTATCAAAAGTATCGAGCGCGACGCCGCGAAAATAAAGATTGTCGTCTGCCCTGTCGCCTTCTAGTTTGACACGCATAACGACCTCGTCGGTTTGGTTGATGCGGCCAAAGCCGCCGAGCCGGACGGTATCGGAAAAGCCCGACTGTGTATCGAGGCCGAACTGGCTTCCGCCAAAACCGGCACCGCCGACACGCGGCAGTATAAAGAACATTGGTATCGCCAAAGCGACGATAAACATGATCAACACAACGGCTGCAGTCGGCAGACGGCGAACGGGCAAAGCGGTCTCCGATTCCGAGTTTGGATCTCGTTCGTTAGCTTCTTCGCCGCTGATCTTCATCTCGACGGCACGCGAGGTCTTTCTGATCTCGAACGCGATGATCGCGCTGACCATGACGAGCAGATACGCGATGAACGTCGCCATATACAACGGGCTGATGCTCAGGCCGGCGGCGAGCAGCACCTCGAAAAACGACATCAGGTAGAGGAAAATCCAATCGCGGTCGCTCTTTTTTTGCAGGAGTTTGACCGCAGCCAGCGTGAGGATCATCTGCGCGAGCACGTTCGCGACGGCCGTGTCGCCTCCCGAGAACGCGATGATCTGAAACTTCCACGCCAGAGCAAATGCCGGCAAGGCAAGGACGATCAACACCGTTCCGAGCCGTTCTGAGATCTGCCACCGCGAGCCTTCGAGCCGCCAAGCCGCTATCATCAACGCGACAAAAAATAATGTGCCGAAGATGCCAAAGGCGCCAGAGATCCACAGCGACAAAAAGCCGCAAAAAACTGCCGCATAAGAAACAAGCCGGAAAAATTTCTCGAAGTTCATCTCAAGGCGAATAATTCTCGCAATCTATTATATCGCTTGAGATGAATTTGGTTCCAGAAAAAGTTCCGGAGCGTTTTTTGCGGCTAACGGGATGGTTCTTTGCAAAAGCCCGCACGTGAGTAAGGGCGGCACACTCAACGTTGAATCCACCACCCTTACTTATGTGCGCCTTGCGCATCTTAGAACAGTTCGACGTGCCCCTCAGATACGCTCACTCGCGTCTCGCCCTCATTGAACATTATCCGCTCAAACCACAACGCCGACGCTGAACCGCCCCGCCCGACCGCTTTGAAATTCAGATTCAAAAGCACTCCATCTTCATTTATCGGTATCGGTCCATACGCGACTACGCGCAACAGTCCGGGCTGTTCGGCATTTTCATGTGCCACCACGAAAAGCCCGCGACTAACGGTTCCAATAACATCAACCAAATTTGCTGACGGCTGGATCACCGAAGGATCATACCTAAGATCGAACTCATAGGAGATGATCCCCTTATTCGCCACTCCTTGAAGGTTTACGGGAATGACTATTTCTTTTTCCGGCGAAACCGCCATCGCCTTTGGCAGATCAACGATAATGCTCGCCCCATCACCGCCTTCTGCAAACTGCCTGCTGCCAACCGCTTCGTTTTCACTTTCCACTTTCCACTTTCCACTTTCCGCCGGCCTCGCTCCGGTGTTTGCCCAGTTTCCGGAAACTTCTCCCATTAACAGCGCTGAGTAGTCTTCACCGGCAATGTTGGTAGTGACCGATGAATACGACCTGCTCTCAGGCAGCATTTTCCATGTGCTGGTGAATCCGTAGGGTGGTGATGAAATGACGTACGCCGCGATCTGCGCCGCGTCAAACGACGTAATCTCGCCGTTATTGCTGACATCCGCCACCAATGGCTGGTTACCTGTCAAAAGAACGATTCCCGAAACATGCTGTGCGATCCTTGCGGCATCGAATGAAGTAATGGATCCGTTATGTCCGCCCGACTTGGTAGCCACGATGGTGTAAGGTTCGGTTCCGAATCCGGTCAACGTGTATTGCCCTTCCGTGGGGCCGGGCGGGTCGGTCAAGTAGAGGACTGGTGGCTGGCCAGTCGAACTGCAAACCACCGCGTTTGAAACGAACCGCACGGCCGGTGCTCCGATCGCATTGCCGTAAGTGATCGTCCCGCGGATCGATGGCGTTTCAGTGGCGGTCGGTGTTGGCGTGTCCGTCGGAGTATAAGTCGGCGTATCTGTCGGGGTTGCACCGGACGGGAAAAGTTCCGTCATCGTTGTCGAAGTCGCGGCTC
>CAZUEI010000128.1:0-6276 GCA_964618985.1 uncultured Chloracidobacterium sp. | reverse complement strand
TGACCGGCACGATGGGGATGCGTTTTTGTTCCTCAAGTTCGCGGATCATATAAAGTACTTCCTGCGTGCGCCCGACGGCAAATGCAGGGATCAGGATCGGGCCGTTGCGCTTTACGGCTTCGTTGATGATCCGAGCCATTTGCGTTTCAGAATCAATGTCGCCGTGTAAACGGTTGCCATAGGTCGATTCGCACATCAGATAATCGCAATCCGGCGGCGGTGCCGGATCGTTGACTATCGGTTGATCGTAATGGCCAAGATCACCCGAGAACAGGAATTTGATAGAGCTGCCATCAGGCCTCGCACCGGCAAGTTCGACTAGCACAAGGCTAGCGCCCATGATGTGCCCGGCAACCATAAAGCTCGCCTGTATGCCTTCGCAAATGTCATAAGGCTTGCCGTCATTTGGCACCGGCCTGAGCAGCTGCAGCGCTGCTCTTGCGTCGTTCTCATCGTAGAGCGGCAACGCAGGCGTATGGCTCGTCAGGGCGTGCCGGTTGCGGTAATCAGCTTCTTCTTCCTGCAAACGGGCCGAATCAGGCAGCAATATCCTTAATAGATCGCCGGTCGCCCGCGAAGTCGTAACTTGTCCAGTGAACCCGAGCTTAACAAGCCGCGGCAGCCAGCCGGTATGATCGACGTGAGCGTGAGTAATAATGACGGCGTCTATCTCACGCGGATCGAACGGCGGGTCCTGCCAATTGCGCGCACGGATCTCTTTCAAACCCTGAAACAAACCGCAATCGACAAGTATCTTTTTGCCATTATGTTCGAGCAGATATTTGGAGCCGGTAACCGTCCCGACGCCGCCGTAAAAAGTTATGCTTGCCATAGTTTTGAGTGTCCCGGACCTTTACCTGTTCCATTCCGTTCCAAGCCCGTTCCACGCTCTGGTGGAACGCCGTAACTTATTGATCGTAATGTGGTTACGGCGAAATTTTTTGCTCCGTTCCACGCTTTTTGAAAAAAATGTAAGACAATGTAAGACACATTGCATAATTCATGTAAATAGTGATGTTACGGCGTTCCGGGTTTTCTCTGACCGCCGATTTTCGTTGGAACGCTGTCCTGAATGTCCCACCCGTCCCAAGTGTCCCACGCGTCCCGCGTGTCCCAACTGTCCCGGCCTTTTTTCACTCAATTTCAAATAACCTATCCGTGTTGGATGACGGTTCGATCATATCATGATTTGACATTATATGCAACATATTTTCATATGTGCAACGCGCATTAATCCAACTTCGACGACTCTACGCGACGAACTATTTCGGTAAAACGCGGGTCGTCGCGGAAATCGTCCCAGATTGGACTTATTGCAAATACGGCCGGGCGTGATGCGCGTTCCGCAACTTCTTTGTCCAGGAAAGCAAAAGCTCTGTCCTTTTCGCCGAGCGCACCGTAGGCTACCGCGAACGTCGAACTCGAAACGTAGCGGCGAGTAGATTCCGCTTGCAACTCATTGAGCAGTTTGACGCCTTCTTCCCGTTCGCCCAATCTTGTCAACGACCGGATGAGTAACGCCTTAACAACAGGATTCTCACTCAACGCTAAACTTTTTCGATATGCGGCGACCGCTTCCGTGTATTGCCCTTTTCCGTGATATGCCTGTCCTATATACCAGTAAGTAACCCAAAAATTCTGGTCGAGCGAGAGAACACGATTGAGTTGCTCGATCGCTTCGTCGAACCGTCTGGCTCTAATAAAGCTACTGCCCAGATCCGCGCCGATGATCAGTGATGCCGGATCGAGTTCCTGGGCTCGCTTTCCCTCGGCAATGGCTTCGTCGAATCGGCCCATCGCGCTCAGGCATTCGATGCCGAACTGTTGATGCGCGGTCGCATAATTCGGGTTGAGTTCGATCGCTCGGCGAAATTCTCTTTCGGCGGTAGATTGATTCCATGCAAAGAGTGAATAATAGGTGCCGAGAGCGGTGCGTGTTTCTGCGAGCGAATCATCTAGCTCGATCGCCCGCAGAGCCGCCGCCTTTGCTTTCGGCATACATTCCATTGGAAAAGCGACGCTGTAATTTGGAAACAAGACGTAGGTTTCCGCCAAACCTGAATAGGCTAACGCGTAATTCGGGTCCTTTTCGATCGCCTGATCGAAAAACTCAGCGGCTAGTTTAAGAGATTCGCTTGTGCGCTTGTTCCACTGGAAGCGGCCTTTGAGATAAAGCTGATATGCTTCGGGGTTTGCCGTGTAAGTCTTTTCGATCTTTGCCGCTTCCGCTCCTGAAAGTTTTGATTTCAACTTGCTCGAAACATCGCGGGCGACCTCACTTTGCAGTGAAACAAGGTCTGACTGTTTGCGGTTGTATTGCTCGCTCCATATTACGCTGTCTTTTTGCGCATCAACAAGCTCCAAACTGAGCGTCATCTGGTCACCGCGCTGCGAAACGCGGCCATTCAGGATCGCCTGAACATTCAGCTCTTTCGCAATGGTTTGTGAATCAGTGTCTTTTCCCTTATACCGAAAAACTGTCGAGCGCGGCTTCACACTAAGATTCGGCAGATTGGAAAGACTCTTGATAAGGGTCTCGGTCATACCGTCACTCAAATACTCAATATCGCCATTGCCGCTCTCGTTGACGAATGGCATCACCGCAATCGATTCGATCTGCTTGCTATTGGAACCGAAATAACGATAACCAAAGAAACCACCGAGCACTATGACCGCTAATGCCAAAGGAGCAAAAAGCAATCGTTTATCAAAGCTCCTTGACCTTGAAATGTCAGCAATATTTGAAGGCAAAACAGCGGTCTTATCCGTCGTGTGTATTTGCGCACGCGTCGCCGCTTCGCTTGGCGGCTCGGTTGAGTGGAGTATCGCCGTCTGAGGCTCGTCCATCGACGCCGGGCCGTAGAGCAACTCGCTTCCGTCGTCGAGACAGAAGCTCATTGTGTTGTCATACTCTCGGCCGCACTGCGGGCATTTTTTCATAACTTCAATTCCGGCAACCCCATCCGTTTCAGCAATCCAGCGAATCGCGGGTCGTCGCGCAGCGGGTCCATGAACGGATCGACAGTCATTCGGCTGAGGTAACAATCTCGTTCTACGAACGACTTCTCAAGTTCCGCAAATGCTTTATCTTTGTCGCCCAGAGCCGCGTATATCTGCGCAATGTAGTAAGGCCGTATATAACGGGTATTCGCCAGTTCTCGAAGCATTGATATCTGCTGTTCAGCCTCCGCTCGTTTTCCTTCCTTCGCATACGCCACCCCGCTCACGACGGCCGCCAACCAGCCAAAGGGTGCATCGGGTGCGACCCGCCGCGCGACGGAGATCGCTTCGTCATACTTTCCGTTCGCGATCAACGCGAAGCCAAACCAATGGGGAGCGAACGGAAAGGCGGCATCCAGATCATAGGTGCTGCGTCCCTGGGCGAGTGCTTTGTCATATTTGCGGGCGTAAATATAAGTAGTCGTAAGGATGCAGTTATTGATCATGGCCGCCGGTTCGAGAGCAACGGCCCGCTCCAATTGTGTCACCGCCTCATCAGCCCTGCCAACGGGATCGAGATAGCTCACACCGTAGCCGACATACGTGTAGGCAAGATTTGCATCAAGCTCGATCGCTTTTTTGAAATGCCGCTCCGACCCGGCCCAATCCCAATCATAGAGCGCTAGAGAATCAGCGAGAGCCGCATGTGCCTGCGCCAGCATCGGATCGATCTCCAACGAGCGCGTCGCTGCCGCCTTGGCCAAAGGAATGGAGTCCTTGGGCGGCACATCAGGATTCTTACCCATGGAGTTGTACGCCTCAGCAGTTGCGGCGTAGGCCAGCGCAAAATTTGGATCAAGCTCGATCGCCTTTTTGTAGTTGTCGATCGCCTTGAGGATATCGTCCTTTGTCCGTCGCGACCAATGGTATCGGCCTTTGAGGTAAAGTTGATAAGCCTCATTGCTGCTTGTGTATTTCTTCGTAATGCCGTTAGAGTCGTTCCCGGCGAGTTTGAGCTGAAGTTTCTCGACGATCATCGAGGTGATCTCACGCTGTGTCGCCAGAAGGTCAGACATTTTTCGCTCGTATTGTTCTCCCCATAACGACTTGTTGTTGCGCGTATCGACAAGCTCGACGGTGATGTTTAGATTGTCACCGCGTTTTATGAGCCGCCCTGTCATCACAGCGTCAACGCCGAGGTCCGACGCGATCTTTGTAACGTCCATCTCTTTGCCCCGATAACGCATCACCGAACTCGTCGGGCTCACTCTTAAGCCCGGTAACTGAGTGAGCCGAAAGATCAATGATTCAGACAAACCGTCGGACAAGTAGTCCGTATCGGCGTCGGAACTTCGGTTTTCAAAGGGAAGAACCGCTATGGAGTTTATCGGCCCGGAACCGGCCGGTTGGAAGTATCGATAGCCAAAAAATCCGCCGCCTACGATGACAGCAAGGGCCAAAAGTGCCACAATCAGCCGTTTATCAAAACCCTTTGCCTTTGGAACATCGACCAGGCCAGAAGGCAGAACAGCGGTTTTATCCGTTGTATGTATTTGAGCGCGCGTCGCTGCCTCAGATGCGACATCGTTTGGCAATATCGCCGTCTTTGGCTCGTCCATCGACGCCGGGCCGTAGAGCAGCTCGCTGCCGTCGTCGAGACAGAAGCTCATTGTGTTGTCATACTCTCGGCCGCACTGCGGGCATCGTTTCATAAGATTCTATTCCGGCACAAGTATCATTTTTTGATGCCGCTGATCAGCACGACATCTCTGGTATCCGTGCCGCGTGAAACAGCGATCTGCTTTCCGTCGCGGGAGAGATCAAATGAGCGGATGAGCTCGCTCGTAAAATTTGTTAACTGTTTCGGTTTGCCGCCATCCAGCGGCTGTGACCAGACATTTCCGACGCCGGCTTTATTGACTATATAGGCAATAGAACGTCCGTCGGGCATCCAACGAAAGCCGAAACCGGGTATTGCAAATGTTTTTACGGGCATGCCGCCTTCTGATGAAATGATCGCAAGTTTAGGCTGTGAGTTTGGATCATCCTGCCAGAGACAAGCGAATTGTTTTCCGTCCGGCGAGAAAACCGGAAACATTGAATGCACGTTGGTCAACTGAACAGGCTGTCCGCCGTCTATCCCGATCTTCCATATCCTTGACGTATCAGTACCAGTCGCATAGATGATCTCCTGCCCATTTGAAGAAATGGTCGAACTGACACTGGTCTCGCCGATCAGTTGCTTCGGATTGCTGCCATCAATGTTCATTCTCCAGATGGCAGGCGTTCCCGTCTGAGCCGAAACGTAAATGATATATCGCCCGTCAGGGGAAACTATCGGGGTAAAAGAGTAGGAATTGGTGGTTAGCTGTTTTGGTAACCCTCCGTTTGCGTCGACGATATAGATGTCCGAATTGGCCCCCGAGATTCGCGCGAAAACCAGTTTTCCATCGGGCGTCCACGCTTGATCCCCATTTGGATCGCTGCCTGATGTTACTTGTGTTGTTCTTGCAGGGTCGCCTATCGGAGCCGTCCATATATTGCTTGTCGAGACAGTCTGCACCGTCGCCAAAACGTCTGCATCGGCCGCGAGACTCAGCGAAGAGTACGTATTCAGATCGTTTGATACTTTTTTGACCTCGCCCGAAGGATACGAAACCTGCCAAAACTGTGCGTTTTGAGCGTTTTTTTCGGTGGCGAGGTATAGCAGGCTTTTGCCGTCCGGCAGCCACTCCCACATATTAAAGAAGACAAACTTGTTCGTTTTAAGCCGGGTGATCTCTCCTGTCGCAACGGAGACTGTGGCAACATCCCAATCGTGCGGGATATTAGTGCCGGCGAAAAGCGCGATCGTTTTGCCATCGGGTGACCAACGTCCTCTGCTGCTGCCTATCTCGTCATTTCCTTTTTGCATTACGATCTGACGCGGTTCGGTGCCATCCGCATTGGCGGCCATCAAGATGCTTTCGTCAGTCGCAATATCTTCAACTCCGTATGTGATCTGTTTCCCATCGGGTGAAAAACTTATCGGGCCCGAGACTCCGCTGAGCAGCTTGCGCGCCGGCCCGCCCAACACCGGCATTTGATACAACGTGGCGCCGGCCGGTCCGTCGTATGCTGTGTAATACAAGTAATTGCCATCGGGCGAAAAGGCTAATCCAGCGTAACCAACCGCGGCAGGCGGCACGATCTGTGTGTTGCTGTTTGGAATGGCAACCTGTTTGAGCCAAAGGCTTTCGGTTTCTCCTTCAACTACCGAATAAACGAGCCATTTAGCATCCGGCGAAAGTGCGACGCTAGTTCCGACTTTGCCCGTGTTTGTAAGACGCGTGATCT
>CAZUEI010000127.1:0-6293 GCA_964618985.1 uncultured Chloracidobacterium sp. | reverse complement strand
TGATCGTCAAGGTCAAAGAGCCGGTCGCTCCGGAATATCCGCGAATGCGTGAGAACCAACTGCTGTTCACCTATCTGCACCTTGCTCCTGAACTCGAATTGACCAAGCAGATGCTTGAGCGCAAGGTGACGGGTGTTGCCTACGAGACGATCACGTCTAACGGCCGTTTACCGCTGTTGACGCCGATGTCCGAGGTTGCCGGAAGAATGTCGGTGCAGGTCGGCGCGACTTATCTGGAAAAGATGAACGGCGGAAAGGGAATTTTGCTCGGCGGCGTGCCGGGCGTTCCGGCGGCGAATGTCACCATTATCGGCGGCGGTATCGTCGGCACCGAAGCTGCGAAAATGGCTGTCGGACTTGGAGCAAAGGTTACCATTATCGACCGTGATCTCGACCGTTTGCGTCAGCTTGACGATATTTTTCTTTCGAAGGTGCAGACACTCGCTTCGTCGCGTTACGCTATCGAGGAAGCTATCTCGCACGCAGATCTCGTGATCGGTGCGGTGCTTGTCGTCGGTGCGGCGGCTCCGAAATTAGTCACACGCGATATGCTGCATCTTATTCCGTCCGGCTCGGTCCTTGTCGATGTCGCCGTCGATCAGGGTGGATGTATTGAGACGACACACGCGACGACACACTCGAACCCGACCTATTACGAGGAAGGCGTTCTCCATTATTGCGTCGCCAACATGCCCGGTGCGGTGCCGAGGACTTCGACGTTCGCTTTGACAAACGCGACGCTGCCATACGCGCAGGCTCTTGCCGGCAAAGGCTTTGAAAAAGCTATTGCGGATGACGCAGGCCTTCGCGAAGGCGTGAACACCTATGCTGGGAAGCTGACTTACGAGGCAGTTGCGACCTCGCAAGGACTTGAATATACGCCGCTTGATTCGGTGCTTGATCTCAAGTCGGCAGCGGCTTAGAAAGTAGGCAGATATTTTTTTGCCACGAATTACACGAATAACACGAATCCGATTTTTTATTCGTGACATTCGTGTAATTCGTGGCTAACTTCTTTAAACGATGTACGAATTTGCCGTTGAGCCAGCCATTACAAAACTTCGCCGTCCGGGAGTGATCATCACCGAGGTCACGCCGGACAGTTTGGCGGAGGAGCTGGAGCTTGCGCCGAATGACCGTATTGTTAAGGTCAACGGGCGTTCAGTGCGTGACTATCTGGATTTTCGCTTTCAGACGGCGGGCGAGACAGAGCTGACGTTTCGTGTAAAAAAGACAAACGGCGAAACGCACGACATCGAATTCGACCGCGACGAGGGCGAGGACCTCGGACTGATGTTCGAGCAGATCGTGCCGCGGCAATGCGCAAACGAGTGCATTTTCTGCTTCTGCAAGGGCAATCCCGAAAATGCGAGGCCGTCGCTGTTTGTTCGAGACGAAGATATCAGGCTTTCATTTCTCTACGGCAATTACACAACACTCTCGTCGATAACCGAAGACGAGATGAACCGCATCATCGAGCAGCGCCTTTCGCCGCAGTATGTTTCAGTCCATGCGACGGATTTGAAAACCCGCGCATATCTTCTCGGCGTTGAAGAATCGAGAGCCGATATTTCAGATAAGTTAGAACGATTGTTGGCCGCTGATATAGAACTGCACGCTCAGGTCGTTTTGTGTCCGGAAATAAACGACGGAGCGATCCTGGAAAAGACTCTGCGCGATCTCGCTGTACATTATCCAAAGGTCGTCAGCACCGCTGTCGTGCCGGTTGCACTGACACGCTACAACACCGACGAGCGCCTCACCCGCATCACGCCTGAATTCTGCCGCCGCACAATTAAAGAAGTCGAAAAGCTGCAAAAAGAATTTCGCCGGACTCTTGGCGTGACCTTTGCTTTTCTCGGAGATGAGATCTATTTAAAGGCAGGCGTCGAAATCCCATCACGGCGGCACTACGGCAATTACCCGCAGATCGAAGATGGCGTTGGAATGGTGCGGTCATTTTTGAATTCGTTTGAAAAGGTTTTGAGCCGCAGAAACACAGAGACGCAGAGTTTGAAAAATGTTAGAACACACGCCGCTGCGGTTGTTCCGAAGACTGTGAATGATGCTGCCGCCTACCGCTTACCGCCGACTGCCTATGGAACTTTCCTGACCGGAGAGATGTTCGCTCCGATCCTGCGCAAAGAGATCGACAAATACAATGCTCTGAACGGCACACGGTTGACCGTTCTTGCCGTTCCGAACACTTACTTCGGCGGCGATGTTTCGGTTGCGGGATTATTGACGGGCCAGGATCTGCTGGCGATGAAAGACAATATCGTGGGCGATTTTGTTGTAATTCCAAAAAGCACGATCAAATCGGACGAGCCGATATTTCTCGACGGAATGACGTACGAAGATCTCAGATCGCAGTTTGAATTGCCGGTTTATGATCTCGATACGAATGGTTTGATCGAATTTCTCGCAAATTAAAAAGGCAGGTTGCGAACCTGCCTTGCTAGATCGATCAAAACCACCTTATCTTGAAAAATTGTAAACGATCACGCCTGTGACCTTTACCGGTACATCAGCAAGAAAAGTCGGACTGAATTTTGCGTTCCACGCTGCCTTTTCAGCAGCCGCCCTGAGGAATGGGTGACCACTGACCGCGTTTGCAGAGACGACTTTTCCGCTTTCGTCGATCATGATTTGCACATCAACCTTGCCTTGAACATTTGCCGCGATCGCTGTGGCAGGATATGGCGGTTTTGGCAAGTACGTAGCCTTTCCATTGATCGGGCCTTTGGATCTTAAGATCGTGGGCTTTGTCGCAGGCGGCTCTTTGATTGGCGGCGGTTCAATGACTGGTTCAGGCTCGGCCGGTGTAGTCGGAACCCCAATTCCTGGACCAGTATTTGGACCCGTTTCGGTTCGTCCTATTCCAATTGTCGTATCGGGATTGGAATCGATCTTACCAATCGTGTAAGGCATGTTGGGCCTTGCCGATTCATTATTGGGGGCCGTTGATGTCGTGGCCGGAACGATGGTCGGCTCATCGACACGTGCGACGTTTTCACGGCGAGTGGTCAGTTGGCTTTGCGATTGCGATTGTGTCGCGGGCGCTTGCGGCCTCGGTGGTTCGGGTTCGGCGGCGGCGATCTCGGGCGGGGCCATCAGCATCGACAATTCAAAATTGTCATTGCCCAATCCGAAATCCGCAGCATAGATGCTAAAGACGACCGCTGCAAAAAACAGCACCCCGACTACGAACGATGACACCATAAAATAATTCCGGCGGTTCTTGATATCCGCGCCGTCCGGTTCGGATACGATCAATTTGTCAAACATGTCTTTTCCTCCTAACGCCGGTGCCAAGCGTTCGATTACTTAGACACCGCATAGGGGATTTTGTTCCAAGCTGAGGGTTAAGAGTTTTTGACTGAAATGATCTCTGCAGCAATGCTGACGGCGATCTCTTCTGGCGTGCGGCTGTTGATAGAAAGGCCGATTGGAGTGTGTATTCTTTTAAGTTTTACTTCGTCGTATCCTTCGGCCTTAAGTTCTTTCATCAGAATGGCCATTTTGGCTTTGCTACCAAGGACTCCGAAATATTTGAAGTCCTTATCTACAAGACGTTCTATGACGATCTTGTCGAATGCGTAGCCTAAGGTCATTACCACGACATAGGTATTCAGTGAGGAAGGAATGTGGTCGGCAATGTCTTCGTAGCTTTTGACTATGTCGATCTGATCAGCAAAGCGGTTTTTGTCGAGGGTGTTCAACTCATGCCGGTCGTCAAATATCGAAATGTGAAAATCCATTTTTGACATAAGCTCGCTCAACGCGAAGGAGCAATGCCCGCCTCCGACAATATAAAGTTGGTTTTTTGGTCCGAGTTTTTCGCGGAAGTTGAAGTCAGTTTCGCTGAGTTTGTCGAAATGGAGATCGTCGTTTTGCATGCCGTCTGCGTGCGGCCCGATACTGAATTGAGCCGGCGTGATCGTCAAAAAAGCAGCCGTTCGATTTTTAAGTGCATCAATTATTGCCGCGATTGTTTCGGCGTGTTCAGGGGTAAGCAAACGGAAGATGACCGTCTGTTTGCCAGAGCAGATCATCCCGCTCGAATGCGGCGAGTTTTTTTGATGGATCTGTTCTTTTAGGGCAGAATTTTGTAACCCAGTCGCTATCGCTCCTGGTTCTGACAAAGTAGCTCGACTCTGTTCGACGAGATTTACCTCCATCACGCCGCCGCCGATGCTGCCGCACAATTCACCATCAACGCCGACAGCCATTTTATAGCCCGCCCGTCCGGGACTGCTGCCTGAGCTTTCGGCGACAACGAGCAACATCACCGGCTCGCTGTTTTTCAATCGTGAGGCGATAAAATGCCATAGCTCAAGTTCTTTGTTCATCCTGCGAAGAAGGTTTTCTCAATAGAGTCGCGGTAGAGGTTCATCAGCACTTTTTCCGGCGTGAACGGGAGGTCGAATGCAGGCGAGCAATCCGTAAAAGCTTTGACCGCATTGCGGATCGCAAAATATGCGCCTATGCCATACATCAGCGGCGGTTCGCCAACTGCTTTTGAATTGAAGATCGCGAGATTCTCACGCTCTGTTTCAAGCGGTACGATACCGATCTCTTTTGGCACAGAATAAATGTCTGGCACTTTGTATGTTGAGAGTGCATTTGAACGGAGTTTGCCGTCCGCATCATAAACGACCTCCTCCATTGTCACCCAACCGAGACCCTGAACGATACCGCCTTCGATCTGGCCGTTATCAACCGCCGTGTTCATCGACGAGCCGAAATCGTGACAGCATTTTACGTAATCGACCTCGTAACGGCCGCGAAGACAATCGACCGTCACGCCGATGATCGCCGTGCCGTAAACGTGATATGCGAACGGATGCCCTTTTGCTGTGCTCCAGTCAAACCCTATGCCCGCGGTCGCGTAATGCGAATGTTCGCTCAGGTTTACGCGTTGCAGGTGAGCTTCCATGACGAGCGTTTGCCATTCGAGGCTTGTCTTTTCACCGTTGCGATAAACAAAGCCGTTTTCCAGCGAAAGGTCCTCGATACTTACTGCCTCGACTAGATCCTTTGCGGCCTCAAACAGCCGATTGCGTATCGTCTCGCAAGCCAACTGTGTTGCTTTACCGTTTAGATCGGCAGCGGCAGACGCTGCGGTCGGTGAAGTGTTTGCGATTCGCAGAGTGTTGGTAGTGTGAACTTTTATCTGTTCAATGGGTAAGCCGAACATCTTTGCCGCAACCTGCGCCATTTTTGTGTTTACGCCCTGGCCCATTTCGACTGCTCCGGTTGAAACAGCGACCGAACCGTCGGTATAAACGTGGACGAGTGAGCGTGCCTGATTCATCGGCGTTTTGGTGAACGAGATGCCAAAACAGACCGGCATCAGAGCGACGCCTTTTTTGAGATACTTTGACGAAGCATTAAATTCATCAGCTTCCTTTTGCAGCTTTGCAAAATCATACGCGGCGTCAGCCTGTGACCATGAGGTAACAGCTTCGCTCTCGGCTTTTTGTCCGTACGGAAATTCATCACCATCAGTTAGCAAATTCTTTCGTTGGATTTCAGCAGCCGAAACATCGAGTTTCTCCGCCGCGTGAGCAATGGCCGATTCGATGACAAACATCCCTTGCGGCCCGCCAAAGCCGCGAAACGCAGTGTTCGGCGGCAGATTTGTCCGACAGCAATAGGCTGTGGCAGTGACGTTCGGAATGAAATACGAATTTGTACAGTGGAACAAAGTACGTTCGAGTACCGGCGGCGAAAGATCGCACGACGCACCGGCATTCTGATAGAACGAAGCCTCGTAGGCGATTATCTTCAGATCTTTATCGAGGCCGATCTTGTAATCGGACGAATACGGATGCCGCTTGCCGGTCATGCGCATGTCTTCCATGCGATGCAGCGCGAATTTTACGGGTCGGCCTGTTAATTGTGTCGCAACGGCGCAGATCGATGCCCACGCATTAGCCTGATCTTCCTTTCCGCCAAAACCGCCACCGAGCCGCTGCACATCGACCTCGACCTGATGCATCGCTAGCCCCGTAACTCGGCAGACCGCACGCTGAACCGCAGTCGGTCCTTGCGTCGATGAATAGACGCGAATGCCGCCATTCTCCATCGGCACTGCGTAAGCTCCCTGCGTCTCGATATAAAGATGTTCCTGGCCGTTTTGTTCGGTTCGACCGCTAAAAACATGTTCACAATTTTGAAAAGCCGAGTTCGTGTCACCCAGCACAAATTTCTTTGGCGGAACGATCAAGTCGCCTTTTGCAGCCGCAACACGCGGATCTGTAACTGGTTCGAGTTCGTTGATCTTTACG
>CAZUEI010000126.1:0-6305 GCA_964618985.1 uncultured Chloracidobacterium sp. | reverse complement strand
TTCAAGCACAGTGGCAAACCGCGCTCGGAGTAGTGATGGCGGCGGGGTCTTGATCGTGTGACCAAGCTGGCCGCAGATGTATATAGCACGTTGCGTGCCACAGAATGAGTCTGGAGTTCGAAGTTCGGAGTTCGGAGTCGAAGAAAATAAGAAAAGCCCTGTTTATTGGGCTTTTCATAGATAAATATAAGTGGAATCTATATTAGTTTAAGACTTGGGACATTGGAATTTGGACATTGGACTAACGTTTTACGTTACTTGGAACATCGCTCCGACAGCCGCTGCAGAGCTATCGCATCCTGATTCTCACCGTCGATGCCGATGGCGGAAGCGGCGTAGTTCTTGGCTTGCAAACAATCACCTTTTTCTATATAGATCTTGCCCAGAGAGATGTGTGCATCTACGAGACGGTTATCCCAAAACACCGATGTCTTGAACGAGCTGATCGCTTGATCGATGTCGCCGCGGCGAAGATATATCTTGCCAAGCAATAAAAAAGTCTCAGCATTTGCCGGCTCGCTCGCCAGGACCCGGCGCAGAACATCCATCGCCTCGTCATCCTGGCCGTTTTTGAAAAAGCCGCGAGCTTTTGCTACCAGTGCCTCGGTATCATCCACCTTGGGCCGGGGAGCGGCAGCACCTCGTTTTCGGATCAGGATAACCGCGAGGAAATCCTTTCGCTGCGGTTGGGAAACGCGTAGCGGAATGCCGTTAACCGTTTTCGATTTGTCCCATTCGGTTTGCAGCGTCGCATAGCGATTATTCGCCTGCAAATACTTATGAGCCTCATTATCGATCTGCACCGCAAGCGGATCGTTTAGCTCTGTGAGCGCTTTGGCGAGCATAAAATAAGCGTCTCCGTCACGCGGATTTCCGGCGATCGACGATCTCAACTGTGCCGCAGCAAAGACCATATTTCCGCTAATAAATACGGCTGTCGCGTAATTAAATCTTATGTCCGCATCATCCGGAGCCGACTCGTTTGCTCTTTTTAACAGCTCGACTGCGTCGTTCACCATTGCGGCGGCTTTGGCGGCATTTTTCTTTTCGGCTCGGGCCGCTTGTATAGAAATTGCGCCAAGAGCGTTGTTGACGCTTGTCAATTTTAGGTCGTCTGCCAATGGCTTTAGAACGCCCATTGCCGTCTCAAGATTGCCGAGCTGCAACTGTATCAAGCCGTCGTAAAACGCGGCTTCGGCATATCCGTCCTCATCGCAGCGGCCGGGCTTGCTGTCCGATTTTGCTCGTTCGCGGCATTGCTGATATGAGTTGATGACCTGCTCGAATGCCGGCGCCGCATCATTGAGTTTTTTCTGCGACAGATACAAATGCCCAAGTTCGAGCGCCGCGTCCGAATACGTTTCACCAGCTTTGGCGTCGGCATATATCCTGATCGCGTTTTTCAAATAGTTCTCTTTTGCGGCGGGATTTGACGCCGAGACAGAAATGGCCTTTACAAAGGCTTCACTCGCACGGGGCGGAACTTTGGATTCCGCGTCGGCGATAAGCGAGTTCGCCGACCATGGAAACGCGTCCTGGTTTAATTTGTAATATGACTTGTGAAGACGATAAAGGATCTGCCACGCCAATTGTCCCTGGATCTTCTGCAAATTGCCCACGGCGTCGTTAAAAGTAAAGCCGAACATTCGCCCGTCGGGAAAATCTTCGCTAACGATGCCGCCTTTGACCTTGATAATGCGTGCGTTTACGACGAGACTTGTCGCCCTGCCTTCAACTTCGGGTAAAAGTTGATAATCACCGATCACGATAAGCGATGCTTTTGCCTGGATGCCGACTTTCACCGAAGTTGCTATCGACTGAACCGACACGCTTGGAATTCCCAATTCCTGCTGGACGAACTTTCTCTGCTGATTTGAAAGCACGTTGATCCCTTTGTTACTCAAAAGGTCGGACAGCGACTCGGCAAAACTTTCGCCGATCCAATTCGATTCCGAGGTCGCGGCTTTGTTCGTAAACGGTATGACGACGATCGTGTCCGCATCGGCCGGAACTCCGGTGATAGCCGGAGCCTGCGCGGTCGCCATTGAAGTCGCGCACATCGCAATAAGGATAATTCCAAGAACATTTTTCAGCATATTGTGGCCTAAAATAAAAAATTCGCTCTATGCGAGCGAATCTGATTTAAGTAGTATGATGCAAAATTATTCAATAAAGATGGTAACCGGTACGGGATTTGAACCCGTGTTGCCGCCGTGAAAGGGCGGTGTCCTAACCCCTAGACGAACCGGTCAAAACAAAACTTTTCGCTGACAAACATCACTTCACCCGCCAAAAGGCGAACGTAAAGAATATCGCAGGGGCTTTTTTGTGTCAAAGTGTCAGAACGGGGAGCGATAGCCGTTGGGCTCGCTTGTATCTCTGCACGCCTTTATATTAAGGTAAATTCACGATGAAAAGAGTATTTCTTATCGACGCGATGTCGCACATATTCCGTGCGTTCTTTGCCCCGATGGGCATGAAGCAGGAGCCGATGCACAATAGTAAGGGGCAGGTCACGCAGGCGGTGTTTGTCTTTACAAACATGCTCCGCAAGCTGATCAAAGACGAAAAGCCTGAGTATATTGCTGCGGTTTTTGATACTGCGGCACCGACTTTCCGGCATGATTCGTTTGCAGCCTATAAAGCCAACCGTGAGGAAATGCCTGACGATCTCGCCAGCCAGCTTCCCTATATCGTTCGCGTCTGCGAGGCTCTCAGCATCCCGATCATGAAAATGGATGGTTACGAGGCTGACGACATAATCGGCACGCTCGCCAATGAATGCGCCAAAAAGGAAATGCAGGCCGTGATCGTTTCGAACGACAAGGACCTCTGCCAGCTCGTCCGCGATCCGCACATCATCGCGATGCGGCAAAATTCGCAAAATATCAAACGCAAAGTCCCCGTCCCGCCGATCGAATGGTGCGACGAAAAATGGGTCGAGAACAAGTTCGGCGTGCCGCCAAACAAGATCATCGACCTCCTCGGCCTCATGGGCGACGCTGTCGATAACATTCCCGGTGCTCCCGGCATCGGCGAAAAGGGCGCTCTGAAACTCGTCATTGAATGGGGTTCCGCTCACGGTGCGATGGAAAACGCGGAAAAGATCACGCACAAGACCTATCGCGAGAGCCTGCAAAACAACCAGGACATCATCAAGCAGTCGCTCGAACTTGCGACCGTCCACTGCGAAGTCCCGATCAGTCTCGATCTCGAAGCACTGAAAGCCGGCGAGCCTGACCGTCAAAAGGCCTACGAACTTTTCCGCGAATTGGAATTTAAGACGCTGACAAGCGAATTTGCCGGGGCTAGTGCAGCTACAGCGGCGACTATGGAATTTAGCGGCCCGGAATCATCGGGCGGTTTGTTTGATACGGCTTCTGCCTCGAGCGGGGCGGTTAGTGAAACAAAATACTCCGTCATTAACGACCACGAAGGACTAGATAAACTGACCCGCCGACTGTTCGAGGCCGACCGATGGAGCTTTCACGTAAATGACGCAAACTCGAATGAAAAAGCGAGCTGTTTTAGCAAAGACGCTCCGCTAGGCGTTGGCGTTGGCCTCGGCAACGGCGAAGCGTTTTATATCGATCTCGAAAATTTCATCGATGGCATCGATACAGCAAAAGGCCCGTTAAAAGATATTCTGACGAACGGGTTTCTCGAAAAATCGGCTTATGACGAAAAGCGAAATCTCGGCCCGCTGCTCGGCATGAAAATCCGTCCTGAGTCGGTCAAAGACGACGTTCTCATCGCCGCATACCTGCTCGAATCGACACGTTCCAGCTATCCTATCCCGTTTCTCGCACAGATCTATGCTGATATCGACGCTGCGTTTGCGGTCCAAGAGGGTTTTGACGAAGCTGCGTTTCGTACAGCCGAAAATGCGGATTTTATCGCGAGGCTCGCGCCGATCCTGCGAGACAAAATACGTGAAGCCGGCCTCGAAAAGGTCTATGCCGAAATTGAATTGCCGCTAATACCTGTTCTCGCCGATATCGAGCTTGTCGGGATGAAAGTCGATGGCAAAAGCCTCACAACATTTTCGGAATTTATATCAAAAGAGCTAAAAACTTTACAGGACAAGATCTACGGCATAGCGGGACGCGAATTTAACATTGGCTCGCCAAAACAGGTTGGCGAAATTTTCGGCGAGTTGAATATTGAAACAGGCCGTAAGACAGCGACCGGCCAGATATCGACAAGTCACGACGTGCTGGTCGAACTCGCCGAAACTTATGAGATCGCACAGCACATCATCGACTACCGCGAACTCGACAAGCTTCGTGCGACCTACGCCGACGCTCTGCCCAAGATGATCGCAGCCGACGGCCGCATTCACGGAGCGCTCAATCAAACTGTCGCCGCCACCGGCCGCCTCAGCTCAACCGAACCAAATCTGCAAAATATCCCTGTTCGCACCGAGCTCGGCCAGCGCATACGCAAAGCGTTTATTCCCGAGAAAGGCAATAAATTGATCTCAGCCGATTATTCGCAGCTTGAGCTTCGCATCCTCGCTCACATCACGCAGGATCCGCGAATGCTCGAGGCGTTCAAAAATAACGAGGACATCCACGCACAAACCGCGAGGCTCGTTTTCGGCGCCAAAGACGAAAAAGAGATGAAGGAGAAGCGCCGCCTTGCAAAGATCGTCAACTTCGGCATTGCTTATGCGGTCGAGGCTTTCGGCCTCAGCACCCGCGTCGGCATCAGTCGCTCAGAGGCGAAACAGGTCATCGCCGATTACTTCAACACCTATAAAGGCATCCGCGAATATATGGATCGCACACCGATAGAGGCACGCGAAAAAGGCTACATTACTTCCCTGTTTGGCCGCAGGCGTTATTTCCCGTCGATCAACGACCGCAACTTCGCCGTCCGCTCACGTGCCGAACGCGAAGCCATCAATATGCCGATCCAGGGCACCGCCAGCGACATCGTAAAGATCGCAATGATCCGTGTCGCCGACGCGCTCAAAAAAGAAAAGCTCGAAACAAAAATGATAATGCAGGTCCACGACGAGCTTTTATTCGAGGCACCGGAATCCGAAGTCGAAGCCGCCAAAGTCCTTATCAAACGCGAAATGGAAGCCGCCGCGACGCTCGATGTGCCGATCATTGTCGAGATCGGTGTCGGGGACGACTGGATGAACGCAAAGTAATTTTTGATCCCTATGAAGACTGACCGAACAACAGTCAGGCGCCTGCCAAAACGCGGTGCTTATGATCGCGAGACGATCAACGCGATCCTGGATGAGGCATTCATCTGCCACGTCGGATTCGTCGTTGATGGCCAACCGTATGTGATCCCGACTGGTTTTGCGCGAATTGGCGACGACGTCTATATTCATGGCTCGTCTGCGAGCCGAATGCTTAAGAATCTCTCTAAGGGCATCGACGTTTGCGTAACGGTCACGCTTATCGACGGGCTCGTGCTCGCACGGTCGGCGTTTCACCATTCGATAAATTACCGCTCGGTCGTCATCCTCGGCAAAGCCGAAATGGTCACGGAGCCGGACGAGAAAAATAAGGCTCTCGAAGCCTTTACCGAGCACGTCGTCCCGGGCCGCTGGGCCGAAGTCCGAGGGCCGACGGAATTAGAGCTAAAGGCGACGGCCGTCCTGCGTCTGCCTATCACCGAAGCCTCGGCAAAGATCCGCACCGGCGACCCTGTCGATAACGATGAAGATTATTCGATGGATGTCTGGGCCGGAGTCCTGCCGTTAAAGCTCACGCCCGGAACTCCTATTGCCGACGCAAAACTAACCGCGGCCATTGAAATTCCTGAATACGTCACTAGTTACACGCGAAAACGCTAGAAAAATACAAGGTAAGAAGTTTTGCCACGAATAACACAAATATCACGAATTAAATCCTTATTTGTGTCATTCGTGACATTCGTGGCTAAATTTTTATGAAAGAAACTAGCACAACATACGGCTGGGTGATCGTCGCCGTCGCGACGCTTTCGCTTGTCGTGAGCAACGGCCTGGCGATCACTGGCATACCGGTTTTTTCCAAGCCCATCCGTGAAGAGTTTGTCGCGCTCGGAGCGGTTGACACCGCGTGGGCTGAGAGCTTTATCGCATCCTGTGCGAACCTCACGTTTTTGACGTCAGGAGTGTTTTCGCTGATCGGCGGCTGGCTGATAACGCGGTTCCGCCTCAAGCCAATGATGCTCGTCGGATGCGTGCTGCTCGGCAGCGGCCTCGTGCTGCATTCCCAAGCCGCGACCGCCAACGTCGTCTATTTCGCACGCTTCCTGATGGGAGCCTCACTCGGCTTTATCGGAGTCGCTCCGTGCGT
>CAZUEI010000125.1:1283-6356 GCA_964618985.1 uncultured Chloracidobacterium sp. | reverse complement strand
CTTTCACGGCTTGCCTCCGAAGAAAATATTGTAAAATTCCGCTCGACTCTTTCGGACGCAATAAAGCTGGTATTTTTGCTTGCCATTCCGTCAGCCTGCGGGCTGATCGTCCTTGGGCAGCCGATAATCGGCCTTATTTACGAGCGGGGTGAATTCACTGCATTCGATACAAATATGACCGCGTGGGCATTGACAGCTTATTCAGTGGGCTTGGCCGGCTACGCTGCGGTCAAAGTACTTTCTCCGGCATTCTACGCCCTTGATGACGCAAAAACGCCAATGTATATCAGCCTCGCGTCGATACTCATTCACGTCCCTACAAGCTTTGGAATGATGCAGCTGCTATCAAATGTCGGCGTCTCACCGAATCGCCCAAACGGCTTCGGCCATGTCGGTGTTGCGCTGGCCACGTCGGTCGTTGCCTCGGCAAATTTTCTTGCATTGTCTTTGTTCATGCGAAAGAAGATAAAGCGGGTAAACGGGCGGGAGATCTTTTCTTCATTTGTTCGAATAGTGATCGCATCGGCGGCGATGTCAGCCATTGCTTATGGAAGCAATAATCTGCTTACAAACTACTTCGGAAATAAGGCCCTCGCGGTGAGACTGATCGAAGCCTTTGTACCGATACTTCTTAGCGGAATTACGTTTATCATTGCCGCAAAGCTATTGCGCGTAAAGGAATTGGAACGAGCTTTTGAAGTACTAACAAGAAAATTCGGAAAATAGTAATAGTTTTCTTCTGCGGTCTCTGCGTTGAAAAATAATGATAAAACCATTCAACTTAATTGAACCAAAGATAAACGAAACAGCATACATCGCTGATGAAGCGATCGTCATTGGTGATTGTAGCATCGGTGAAGATTCGAGCGTGTGGTTCGGCTCGGTCGTGCGTGGCGATGTGAATTTCATTCGCATCGGTGCGCGAACTAATATTCAAGATATGACGGTCGTCCACGTCAGCTCCAAAACCCACTCGACCATACTCGAAGACGAAATAACCGTCGGCCATCGCGTCGTCCTGCACGGCTGCCACGTCGAAAGCGGCTGCCTTATCGGAATAGGAGCGATCCTGATGGATGGCGTCCGCGTCGGTAGAAATTCTTTGGTTGCGGCCGGTTCGTTATTAACGCCGGGCACACAAATTCCGCCGAATTCGCTCGTCTTGGGCTCACCCGCAAAGGTAAAACGCGAGCTTACCGAAGACGAACTCGCTTACCTCGACAGATCCTGGCGAAACTACGTCGAACTGAAAAATAATTATTTTGCCGCAGATGAACGCGGATGACGCAGATAGGAATGATCATATTAATATTTCTCATCTGCGTTTATCTGCGTTCATCTGCGGCTAAATTCCTTTTTCTCTTCTCTGCGTCTTTGCGTTAAGATAGCTCTTTATGGCAAGCACCAACCCAGCACGAGGAATGCGCGATTTTCTGCCCCCGGACGTCAGAAAACGCGAATACGTGATCGGCATTATCAAAGAGGTTTACGAAAGCTACGGTTTCGAACCGCTCGAAACCCCAGCCGTCGAAAACATCGAAACCTTGATGGGCAAATACGGCGACGAGGGCAATCAGCTAATCTTCAAGATCCTAAAACGCGGTGAGAAACTGGAAGAAGAGTTACAAAGTTGCGAAGTTGCGAAGTCGAGCAACCTCGCAACTTCGCAACTTCGAAACTTTGAGAACTCTTTGTCCGATCTTGCCTTGCGATACGATCTGACCGTTCCACTAGCCCGTGTCGTTGCCAATCACAAAAACGACCTGCCCAGATTCTTCAAACGCTATCAAATCCAACCCGTTTGGCGAGCCGACCGTCCGGCGCGCGGCCGTTTTCGAGAATTTTATCAATGTGACGTCGACGCCATCGGATCAAACTCAATGGTCGTCGAGGCTGAGTTGATGTCGGCGGTCAGTGAAATATTTAAGAGGTTAGGATTTAAAGATGTAACAATACGTCTTAATCACAGACAGGTTCTAACGGACATTCTCGACACGGCTGGTGTGCCTGAGGAATTGCATTCCGATGCATTGGTAGCAATCGACAAACTCGACAAGATCGGCGCTGAAGGTGTTGCAAAAGAACTGGACGAACGCGGTATTTCAAACGCGGCATCGACGATGCTGATGGAGATCTTCGCCAAAACACAAGAGATACTGAATCAGGACGGCGACGTCAACCGCACAATTGTCGCGAATCTATTAAATATCGTCAGCAACGAAACCCTGACCGAGCTCGGCCAGATCCTGAAGTTTGCGGATAAAGCTCCGATCCTGATCGACCCGAGCCTCGCCCGCGGCTTGTCGTATTACACAGGAGCAATAATGGAAGCCAATGTTCCCGACCTCGCCGGTTCACTTGGTGGGGGTGGCCGCTATGACGGCCTGATCGGGATGTTTGGGAAGGAACAAATTCCTGCTTGCGGTTTCTCGCTCGGCCTCGAACGCATACTCGTCGTGATGGAAGAAAAAAACATGTTCCCGCCGGAAATTGCCGCATCAAATTCCGCCGATGTAATGGTCACTGTCTGGAGTGAGGAAACTATTTCCGAATCGTTAAAACTTGCTGCCGAACTTCGTAATGCCGGACTTCGCATAACCGTTTACCCCGAAGCCGACAAGCTGGGCAAGCAGATCAAGTACGCCGACTCGATCAAAGTTCCGTGGGTTTGCGTCATTGGTGAAAGCGAGATCGCCAATAGCACAGTCACAATCAAGAATATGCTGACCGGTGAACAAAACACTACTTCTCGTCAATCTGCCGCCGCCCATATCCTGACATTGTAATAGGATGTACCGCAAACTCGAACCCAAACTCCTCACGATCCTTCGCGAAGGTTACACCCTACAAATGTTCCGGGGCGATCTGCTTGGCGGCCTGACGGTGGGCATTGTTGCGCTGCCCTTGGCGATCGCGCTGGCCATAGCTTCAGGTGTAAAGCCGGAACAAGGTCTTTATACCGCGATCTTTGCGGGATTTGTCATAGCAGTCTTGGGCGGAACACGGGCGCAGATCAGCGGGCCGACCGGTGCATTTATCGTTATTGTTTACGGTATCGTCCAGAAATATGGGTACGACGGCCTCGTGGTTGCGACGATGATCGCAGGAGTTCTGCTGGTGATAATGGGACTGGCCAGGATGGGAGCATTCCTCAAGTTCGTTCCCTATCCTGTAGTGGTTGGTTTTACATCGGGCATAGCCCTGATAATCTTTTCGTCTCAGATTGCAGATTTCCTTGGGCTAAAACTCGAAAAGGTCCCGTCGGATTTTCTTGAAAAATGGATCGAGTATGTAAAACATTTTGCGACGCTCGATCTTAATACCGTTGCGGTCGGCGTGGCCTCGCTCTTGATCATCGTTCTCTGGCCAAAGCTGACACATCGAATTCCGGGCCAGCTTATAGCAATTCTCGCCGTAACGTTCATCGTTCAGTATTTTGGCATTCCGGTCGAGACTATAGCAACGCGTTTTGGCGGCGTTCCAACCACATTGCCAAACCCGCATTTTCCCGCAATAACGTGGCAAATGGTGCAGCAAATGTTTTCGCCCGCGCTTACGATCGCCATTCTCGCGGCTCTCGAATCGCTGCTTTCTGCAGTCGTTGCCGACGGTATGATGGGAACGCGGCATCGCTCAAATATGGAGCTTATCGCCCAGGGAGCGGGGAATATAGTCTCGGTAATTTTCGGCGGTGTTCCCGCGACCGGAGCGATCGCGCGCACTGCGACAAATATAAAAAGCGGCGGCACGACGCCGATCTCAGCGATCATTCACTGCGTATTTTTGCTGCTCGTGTTGTTATTTATCGGCAAATGGGCGGCCCTGATCCCAATGGCCACGCTCGCTGCGGTCCTGGTCGTTGTGGCTTACAATATGAGTGAATGGCGCGAATTTGTTCACCTATTGAAAAGCCCAAGGGGCGATGTCGCAGTTCTGATTGCCACGTTTTTGCTTACCGTTTTTATCGACCTGACAGTCGCTATCCAGGTTGGAATTTTGCTGGCAGCGTTCCTTTTCCTGCAAAAGATGTCGGAGGAAACACAGATCGCATCGATTACCGATACGCTGCGGGGTGATGATGATATTCACGAAACGCGCGATATGTCGCGCGTCGCGATACCGGACGGGGTGGAAGTTTTTGAGATATACGGCTCACTATTTTTTGGTGCAGTCAGCCAGTTTAAGGAATCGATCCGGTTCGTTGCAAAAAAGCCTAAGGTGCTGATCCTGAGAATGCGGCATGTGTTGACGATCGATGCCAGCGGTATTCGCGTTCTTGAAGAACTCGCCGAAGAAGCGCAGAACAATGGTTACGCACTGGTGTTTTCCGCCGTTTCACGGTCTGTTTATCGAGTAATGAGAAAAAGCGGTTTTGTAGAAATAGCCGGGAAAAAGAACTTCGCCGGTGATATCTTTGGTGCACTGAAGATCGCTGAAAGGCACCTAGACACTGTAGATATTGAAAAAACGAGATGAAAGAAATAATTGAAAACTACCAAGCGGACGCGATCGACTCGTTTCGCAACTACAAAAAGATGGCCGAGCGTGCGATGGAGCAGATCGGCGATGAGGAATTCTTTGCTCTTATTGACCCCGAAGCCAATTCCATCGCAGTTATTGTGAAACATATTGCCGGGAACCTGCATTCCCGCTGGCGCGATTTTTTGACGAGCGACGGCGAAAAACCCGACCGACATCGCGACACCGAATTTGAACTGATCGGCGACAGCCGCGAGTCGCTGATGAAATTCTGGGAAACTGGCTGGCAAACGCTGTTCGATAACGTCGAGCCGCTCACGCCAGAGGATTTCTCACGCACGGTCCCGATCCGCGGCGAGCCGCACACCATCGCCGAGGCATTAAACCGCCAGATGACGCACTATGCATATCACGTCGGCCAGATCGTCCTTCTCGCCAAGCATTTCAAATCGGCGGACTGGAAAACGCTGAGCGTCCCGAAGAACCGTTCTGCCGAATTCAATCAATTCCTCGCCGAAAAACAAGCCGCCGGCGGAACCAAAACCAACCGCCTCGAAGCCCCGCTCGAATTCAGCGAGAGCGAAAATCACTGAT
>CAZUEI010000125.1:0-1183 GCA_964618985.1 uncultured Chloracidobacterium sp. | reverse complement strand
GTGTTATGGATGCCGCTGATCTGTAATAATTTGTAACAATCTGTAATACAAATTGTTACAGCGCGGAGTGTTCGGACACCCAAAAAAGATATAAGGGAGTCAGTCAACCGCTCTGTGAGTAGTTCCGACCGACTTATTTATCTCTATGTTTATATGTGTTAACCTTTAGTTCGCGTTTTATGAAGTCCGTTTCCATCCTCGGTTCCACCGGCTCGATCGGTTGCAACACCTTAAGAGTAATTGAGCATCTGGGCAACTTTCGCGTTGTAGCGTTGGCAGCAGGCCGCAATATGGCGAAATTTGCCGGTCAGATAGCGAAGTTTCAGCCGGAACTTGTTTCATGTGACGATCTGGAATGTGCCGAAATACTTGAACGGGAGCTTCATGCCCTCAAAATAACGCCGCCAAAGATCACTCTCAATTCCGATGGGTTGGTTGCTGTTGCGACATATCCTGAGGCTGAGATCGTCGTTTCGGCAACTGTTGGGGCCGTTGGCTTTGTCCCGACGCTGCGGGCCATCGAAGCGGGCAAATGTATCGCCCTGGCCAATAAAGAAACTTTGGTAATGGCCGGCGAATTGATGACAAGAGCGGCCGAAAAGTCTGGCTCTGAGATATTGCCGGTCGATAGCGAGCACAACGCCATTCATCAATGTCTGCGCGGTGAAACGCGAGGTGAAGTGAAACGCCTTATTCTCACGGCCTCAGGCGGGCCGTTTCGCGGATCGACGAAAGCCGAGATCGAGAACGCCACCCGCGAAGAGGCACTCGCTCATCCAAACTGGGATATGGGCGACAAGATCACGATCGATTCGGCCACGCTGATGAATAAAGGCTTTGAAGTCATCGAAGCCAAATGGCTTTTCGGCTTTGACGCCGATCAAATTTCGGTCGTCGTTCACCCGCAGTCGGTTGTCCACTCGATGGTTGAGATGGTCGATGGCTCGATAATCGCGCAGATGGGCGTCACCGATATGAAACACGCAATCCAATACGCTCTCACATACCCGGACAGGCGTGAAAATTGTCTGGCTCCGCTCGACCTGTCACGGCTGAGTCGCCTGGATTTTGAGGAGCCAGATCTTGACCGTTTCCCGTGCCTCAGCCTTGCGTATGATGCATTAAGAAAGGGCGGCACGATGGCGACCGTTCTGAACGCGGCAAACGAAACAGCGGTTCAGGC
>CAZUEI010000124.1:4946-6414 GCA_964618985.1 uncultured Chloracidobacterium sp. | reverse complement strand
TTCGGAAAGTTGCGTCATATTCGGAAAACCACGTCATATCCGGAAAGTTGGTATTCTAATTTGCTGCGAAGTGCGCTAGGTTGAGTCATAACTGTCTATTCTTAGCGGTTTCGCTCTTTGACAACCTGTCCGTCAAACTTCAGTTTGAAGGCCCAACCCAACAAACTGAAGTAAGTTGGGCACTATGAAAAACTTGTTTTCAAAATTCGTGGCGCAAGGCCAAAATGCAGCCGTAAGCCTAATTATTGCAGCACTTATCTTGCGCCACTAGAGTGTGGCGCAAGAGTGGCGCAAGTGAATTAAAAACGCTGGGACAGTTGGGACACTCAGGACACTTGGGACACGCGGGACAGCCGGGACACTTGGGACAACGTTCCAGCGAAGACCGGCTATCCACGACTATACGAAACGCCGCAACTTGCTTGTTTACAGGAATTACGAAGTTTGCAGAACAATGACTTACTTTTTTTCAAAAAACGTGGAACAGGGCAAATTTGTGCCCATAACATCAATCATATGAACGAGTTACGCCGTTCCAGGGGCTTGTGGAACAGCGTGGAACAAAGGTTGGGCAAGGCGAGGCCTGTCGCAGGCCCAATAAAGTTTTGACCTTTGTTTCGACGGCGTTTCGTGGTAAAAAGGTAGTTTCCCTTATTATAAAGGTTTCGAGTTTAGGAAATTTCAGGTGTTGTTAATGAAGAAGTATTTATTCGGTATGGCTTTTGTGTCCGTTTTGGCGGTGTTTTTGATCGTTGGGTTTAAGTCGTCCGCACAGGAATCCCCACAAGCGGCTGATGCTCCGGTCGTCTCGTCGACGCTGGTGCTGAGCCAGGTTTCGGGCGGAAATGGCTATTACAACAATGACTGGGTCGAGATCAAGAATGTCTCGGCAGCTCCGCAGTCGCTGAACGGCCTCACTCTGCTATATGGTTCCGCCTTAGGTAATTTCGGCGGCGGCACTTTTGCTCTGCCAAACGCAACGCTCGCTCCGGGGCAATATTACCTTATCCAGCTAAACAGCGCCGCTCCTGGCACAACGCCTCTGCCGGTAACGCCTGATGCGTCCACGACGACGATTAGCATGTCAGGCACGAGCGGCAAAGTCGGCATTGTAAGCGCCGGAGGCATTCCGGGTAGTGCATGCGGAGCGACAGCCACGCCTTGCACTCCGACGCAGTTGGCGGCATTTATAGATTGGGTCGCGTGGGGCGCTGCGGGCAACGGCACCGCCAACAGCGGTGAAGGCGGCAATCCTTCGGTCAACAACGGCGTGGCGATCACCGCTACGCAGGGTATGGCCAGGAAAACGGATGGCTGCACAGATACCGACAACAACAACGCGGATTTTGACCTGTACACTAATCCTCCCGTATCACCGATACCGCCGCCACGCAATACGGCAACCACTCCGGCTCCGTGCGGTGGAGGCAGCGGCGAGCTTCAGGGCTTTGGCAGCGCGAGCCCGAAT
>CAZUEI010000124.1:0-4846 GCA_964618985.1 uncultured Chloracidobacterium sp. | reverse complement strand
CTCGGCAATCCGTCGGACGCACAGACCGAACCTATCGGCTATGCGAACGACTATTTGATGGAAAAGAACCAGTATGTTTTGTCATACAGCCGCGACCGGGGCACGCCGAATTGGGTCTCATGGCATATGGATTCGTCGTGGTTAGGGCCCGTGGACAGACAGGATGATTATCGTGAAGACCCTTCGCTTCCAAATCTGGCCGGCTGGTATCACGTACAGGGAAATGATTACACCGGAAGCCCGACCGGAGAAGGTTTTGACCGAGGCCATATGTGCCCGTCCGGCGATCGGGTCAATACCATCGCCGACAACTCGGCAACGTTCTTTATGACGAACATGATCCCGCAGGCGCCGGTCAATAATCAGCTCGTGTGGGCCGACCTTGAAGATTACTGCCGTGGTTTAGTTGACGGGGGAAATGAACTCTACATTTATTCCGGCGGCGCAGGGGTTGGAGGTATTGGGTTAGCGGGCCTGAAAAATACTATAGTGAACGGCCGCGTTACGGTTCCGGCACAGACGTGGAAGGTGATCGTAGTTTTACCCGTCGGCTCGAATGATGCGCAGCGTGTAAACAACTTTACACGCGTTATCAGCGTCATAATGCCAAACTCCCAGAGCGTGACCAGGCCGTGGACGCAATACCGCACGAACGTCGCAAAGATCGAACAGGTCACAGGCTTTAATTTCCTGAGAAACGTGCGGCCGCAAATTCGCGTTCGACTCAAGAAGCGGGTCGATACACAGTAAGTCAGAAGAGCTAATATTATGGCCATCAATTTTCTAAAGTTTGTTGTTGTCGTCGCAGCATCTATGTCGCTTGCGATTGCGGCGTCGGCACAGGCAACGGTAACAATCGCCGAGGTTCAGGGTGAAAAGGCAATTTCACCGATGGAGAATCAACAGGTTACATTGCGCGGCATCGTAACGGCTCGCAGCCGCAACGGCATTTTTATACAGACGCCGGATGACAAAGCTGATTCAAACCCTCTGACTTCGGAAGCTATCTTTGTCTTTATCAACCGGGACTCCCCGTTTGAGGGCGAGATCGGCGACCTGGTCGAGGCCGGTGGAACGGTCGTGGAATACAGGCCGCGCAGCGAGAATTACGGATTCACGATCACTGAGATCACTCGGGGTACGGTTAAGAAACTCACTTCCAAAAATCCGCTGCCCGCACCCGTCACGCTAACCACAAACGATCTCGTCTCCAACAAACTAGACACGCTTGAGCGGTATGAAGGTATGCGTGTGCGTGTCGATGCGCTTACGGTAGTAGGGCCGACCGGAGGCCGGACCGATGACAAGACCGGTGTAACTACCTCGGACGGTGTTTTCTTCGGCGTACTTCAGGGCGTATCGCGGCCCGTGCGCGAAGCGGGCGTCGAGTTTTTTATCCATCGGGGCCTGAAGCTTCCTGATACCGTTCCCTACTTTGATACAAATCCCGAAATGATCCGCGTGGACAGCGACGCGCAGGTCGGCGCCAAACCAATCGACGTAACTGCCGGAGCAACGGTCAAAAATCTCACCGGCGTGCTCGATTACAGTTATCGCCGTTACACGCTGTTCGTCGATGCGGCAAGTCCTCCGACGGTCGAGGGAAACAAAAGTTTTGTTGCAGTCTCTCCTGCCGGTGACCGTCAATTGACGGTCGGCGCTTATAATGTCGAGAATTTTTTTGACGACGAAAAAAATTCTGATGTAAACAAAGAAACAATGCTCTCAAAGGAGCACTTTCAAAAGCGCTTGAACAAGGCTTCGCTCTCTATCCGCAAGGGGCTTGCGATGCCAGATGTGCTCGGCGTTACAGAGGTCGAAAATCTCAAGGCACTGAAGAAACTCGCAGCAAAAATAAACGCAGACGCCGTCGCCGATGGCAAGCCGGATCCAAAATACGAGGCTTATCTCGAAGACGGCAACGACCCGCGCGGCATCGATTCCGGCTATCTTGTCAAAACGACAAAGGTCAAAGTGCTCGAAACAAAGCAGCTTGCAAAAAGCGAGACCCTGAAATTTTCGGGCGGCAGCGGAGACAGTGAACTGTTCGACCGGCCACCGTTTCTCATCCGCGTGCAGGCCATAGACGACAAGCAGGCCAACCCGCTCGCCGTGACCGTGATCGTCAACCACTTTAAATCTTACTTAGGCATCGACAACGAAAAGGACGGACCGCGCGTTCGCGAAAAACGCAAACAGGAAGCCGAATGGCTGGCAAATTTTGTCGCCGAACGCGCAAAGACAAATCCGGACGAGAACTTGATCGTGTGCGGCGATCTTAACGCATATCTTTTCAACGACGGCTACAACGATCTGGTCGGCACGCTCAAAGGAAAACCAGATCAAAAAGTAACGAACCCGTCAAAGACCTATCAGACGAACCTTTACGACCTGGCCGATTTCATGGCTGATCCAAAGGCGAAATACAGCTACGTTCACGACGGATCGATGCAGGTGCTCGACCATATTTTGATCAACAAGAACCTGTTGAAAATGAATGAAGGCAAGTTGAAATTCGGCTATGCCCGACTTAATGCCGATTTTCCCGTTGCTTGGTCATCTGACGACACAAGGCTTGAGAGATTGTCTGACCACGACGCTCCGGTCGTTTTCTTATCATTAGATCCACCTGCGGCTCCGAGCCCGAGCCCGACGCCTGCGCCGGCGAACTAGACCTTTTCTAATACCACCTGCGCGATGGCGTGATCTTTTGTGTGTGCGATCGAGAGGTGCGTACGGTTGGCTTCGTGCTTGTCGAGTATCTTTTTTGCCTCGCCGGTGATGTTCAATAGCGGAACGCCGTCAGGGTCTGAGACAACCTCAACGTTGTGCCAGGTTATCTTGCCCCGCCAGCCTGTTTTTAGGGCTTTGAGAAAAGCCTCTTTGGCGGCAAAACGTCCCGCATACGACTGCCACATCGCTTCGCCCTTGCCCTCGCAATATGCCCGCTCGTTCGTCGTGAACACGCGACTGAGAAAACGCGGAGTTCTGGCGATGGTCTCGCGTATGCGGTAAACTTCAACAATATCGATGCCGGTAGAAACGATCATAGAGCAGTCGTCAGGGGCCAGTTGTCAGTGGTCAGCCGATGAACAAATTTTAACCGATGCGGGCTTCTTTTGGCGAGAAAAAAATGGCGTCAAGGTGCTGGTTAGTCGTGAATTGGAGAAAGCGGGTTTTGCAAACGGCTTTTCGACGCGGTTCGGCGGCGTATCGGCGTTTCCTGAAAACAGTTTGAATCTTGCAGGTTTTGACGACGATACTGCCGAAAATATTTTCGAAAACCGCCGCCGTTTTCTCGCCCTATTTGACGGCGATTTTCAGCTTGCGGTAGCGTGGCAAGTGCACGGCGACACGATAAAGACCATCGTGACGCAGGACGATATCCGCAATTCCGAAGAGCGCGCCGACGCACTTATTTCTGATCTTGAAAATGTTTTGGTCGGCGTCAAAACAGCCGATTGCGTTCCTGTTTTGATCGGCGATGCAAAGACAAAAGCGTTCGCCGCCGTTCACGCCGGCTGGCGAGGAACCGTTAAATCCATCACAAACAAAGCTGTGAGGAAACTGACGGAAACTTTCGGCTCAGATCCCGCCGATCTCATTTGCTCGATCGGCCCGGCTGCTTGCGGCAGAAATTATGAAATTGGAAAAGATGTGATCGACGCGTTTTCGACAAATTTTGCTGACAGCGAAAAGTATTTTTCGCCAACACGCGAAGGCCACGCGCTTGTTGATCTTCACGCCGCTAATCGCGATCAGTTGATCGGCTGCGGTGTCGCAATTACAAATATTTACACCGCACCGTTCTGCACAATGGAACGTCCCGACCTTTTCTTTTCCTATCGTTTGGAAAAACAAAAATACGGCAAAACCGGAAGGCTGCTTTCCGTGATCGGCCGGGCGAGTTAATCGGCCCGGGCGGTCAGCGTGATGTCCTTGGTTTTTGGCGGGTAGCAGACCTCGTTCGTGCAGGCCTGGTATTTTACCTTTACATTAACGCTGATCGTTTTGCGTGTGTAATTTGCCGGTACGGTGACATTAAAGGTGAATGTCGTGCGGCCCTCGTAAACGTTGATCGGATTTGAGGAAAACTCAAACGTGCGGTTATGCCCGCGCGGATAACTGACCGCACCGATGCGCAGGCCGCTGCCGCTCGCTCGAACCGTCGTCGGAATCGCATATTCGCTCCCCGGATAGCGCGAGTTGGCGTGAAGCCCGCCGGGCAGGCTCAATATAACTTTCGCTTTAAGGGTCTTGCCGGGCGTGAAAGAGCCGTTGCCGAGCGAGCCTGTCACTGTCTGTGCGTTTGCCGTGAAAAGGCCGAACGCAAAAAATATTGCCGACAAAAGAAACAATTTGTAAATATTTTTCATCATAAATTTATGGCTATATAAAACAGGCCTTGCAAAGATTTTTCTCATTAATAATTACTTAATTAGTAATTATTAATGGAAGATAATATAACGATCTATTCCTGGCATTTCTATTTTACGCGAAAACTGTCGAGAAAGATTTCGATCCATTGTTGACCTGATGCTTCTTTCATAGCGGTAACCTCAAGCTTGTAAACATCGCCGTTTTTTGCGGCACGCTTATACCATATTTCGGTTTCATCGCCATAATACCTCATTCTGTGATAGTAAGTTCCGTCGATCTTCTCTGACCCATCGTTTACTAAATCAAAGGTTCCGGAGATGGCGCTTACGACCTGATCGGGCGTGGCGTTCTCTATTCTTTGCAGTGTCGCTGTGCCAACCCGCAGTTTATCATTTGCTTTGCTGTATTCTTTTGAATAAGCCTCAAAGATATATTTAGGGTCGCCGTTGAGATTGTGCAAAAAGCC
>CAZUEI010000123.1:0-6427 GCA_964618985.1 uncultured Chloracidobacterium sp. | reverse complement strand
TCTTTTCGAAATAATAATCGATATTATTGATCATATCGACAAAGCCGCGCCGCGTATGGGCATAGACATACGGCATTTGGTCGTCGTCGTAACGAACCCAGTTTATCTTATATGTCTGATAACCGAGCGAGACTGTGCCGGCTACGATAAGTGCATAGGCTACAAGGTTAAGCCGGCGGTTTTTCGACAAGATCAATTCCGCCAAACCGTAACCTGCAATGATGCACATCGGCATAATATAGTTCAAAGCGAGCCACGGGGTTTTGTAAGGAATGATGCAGTATGCGGCAGCCAGCCCTATCGCCCAGGCGGCCGTAAACATTGCAAAGCGGTTCTTTGCCTTGATTATCGCCATTAGCGAGCCGATGATCGCTGCGAATATTATCACCGCTTCTCCCTTCATGCCCCATTTCATATAAGCCCAGGGGCCGTTTTGCGCATGTTCCTTTGTGCCGGTCTTTGTCCAGATGTTGTATGCCTCAAAAGCTCTCCAGAAAAATCCTTCTTTATATGAAAAGAACGACGTGAAGAATTCGATGCTTACATACCAAAACATCACCGCGGCAGCGAGAATGATCATGACCGCATTTCTGTTGTTGCCTAGAGCTTCCCTGAATGTAGGCCAGTCTAGCGTTCCGGTATCTTCAACATATGTGTCGTTGTTGTTCCTGAGGTCGGCAACATAAACGAACCACGTCAAAAGGCTGATCGCTATTACCACCATCAGCGAATAAAACCAAAACGGGTCCGGCGGCCTGTAGGAATTGTTCAGAAACTCCGTATAGATATATTTGAAACCGTCATAAACATACGGGTAATAATAGGCCGCGACAACGGCGACGATGCCTGTTCCGATGAGAACGTTTCGCTGCAGTGTTTTGGTGAATGTTTTACCCGGCCCGATCTTTTGCCAAACCCACACGCAGCCGATCGAGATCATCATCGTTCCTTGCGTAATAAAGGCGGTTTCCTTTGTGCCATACATTAGAGCGACCGACACCGAGGCGAGTATGAAATATATCGGGCGGCCATTGTCCCACGACAGCAGCCATTTCATGATGTAATAGACGATCGCTGCATCAACCGCAAACAACAACAGGCGCAAGCCGGCCACAGCAGTCTCGTTCTCGCCGCCGAGATATTTTCCGCCCAGCAAAGCAGTAGGCAGAATAGAAACAAGCATGATGATCGACATCCACAGGATAGCCATCGGGCCTGCTTTTCGCTTATCTATGAAATACAAGACGGCGACCACAATGCAGAGGCTGTAAAAAACGAAGAAAATCTCGTGAATAAAATACCGCGAGACAAAGGTCAATCCCGGCGAAATTGCGACGAGGAAAGCGGCTATGACTGTTCCGAGATTGCCTAGATAGGGCCGCAAATAAAACACCATGACGACCATTAACAATCCGAAAAAGGACGAGAGTCCTCTGAGCGGGTAAGTTTCAAGCCCGAACAACTGCATGAGCGGATAGGCGATGAAATAGATGGTCGGGCCGTGATAGTTCGACGGATCGTATTGATATTTGTTATCGCGGAGAAGGTTCGTCAGCATCCAGCCGTTGACGCCTTCGTCGTGATGGACAGGCCTTAAAAGGAGCATGAAATATCTCAGGAACGTCGCAAGGACCGTAATTACGATCGCGCTGCGAAAGAACGTCTGGTCGGACATTTCCGTCCACGTTTTTTCGATCTCAGAGACCTGAGCGGACGTTTCAGGCTTCTTTTCTTTTGAACTGCTCTTTTTCTCTTTGATCTCCGGCGCTGCCGCCGTGACCTCAACTTGCTCCGGCATGCTTTCGCCGGGTTTGTTTTTCTTACGTTTTTTCGCCATAAAATATTACTACTTGAATTAACTAACTACCGTTCTCCAGATGTGTTCGGGTTAGTTCTTCACTTTATATGCTTTATATTTGCCCGATTCCGCGATCACGGGGAACTTTTTGAAATATTCTTGGTTCAGCTTGAGATTGCTTTGACTCAAATAATATTCTTCCTCGGGCGTGGTTACGACATATTCTATATTGTATTTTTGCAGGAGCGAATCTGCCTCCGGCAAGCCCTGATAGATCTTTTTGACGTCGGTTTCCCGCTCGCCGTAATTGATACCGTATGACGAGAGATGGCCTGCATAGCGCATCAGCGACTGTCTACCTGAAAGCACAACTGTCGAATTATAAATCGCGCCGTTTAGGAACATGGCTCCTTTGGGCGTTTTTTGCTTGATCTGCTCGGCCAACTTCATCGAGTCGTTGTTAAAAACGCCAAGCTTCAATTGTCCCGAAGCAACACGCCAAACGTCTATCGCTCCAGCAAGCGTCAGCACGATCAAACACGCCACGGCGACACATTTCCAAACTTTATCGCGTTGCTCCCAAAGCCACGCGATCGAATACGCAATAAAGGGAACCGAACCGACAAACCAGTAGATCAAAACCTTTATGTTGTCCCATTCCCACGGAGCGAGTTTGGCGACATTGCACAGAATGAACATAAAAGCGAACGGTATGTAAAAATAAAGCAACAGACGGCCATTTGGCACAGCTACCGCGGCTTTGTCGTCCGCTTTATGTTTCTTCTTGCTTTCTGTAACCTCCGCTATTTCGCTTTCATTTGTTTTTGAGGCCTTCCACCTATTCCATAGCAAATACAATCCAAAAAGCGCCGCTGGGATAGTCAACCCCGTATTCTTTATCCATGACCAAAGAAATTCGTCATTTCTCTTGTCCCAGCCAAAATGCCATCCAAAGAATTTCTCGGTTTGGGTAGCCGTTCCCGTGATCGTCCAGATCAGTTCTGGGACTGCTATCAGCGCTGTGCCGATGCCAAAAGCTATCCATGAGCTCCATTTTGCCGGCCTCAAAACAAACAGGAAAGCCACGAGAATAAACAATGCCACCAAACTGTGAAAATGAACCAACGGCAGTGTTCCCACCATCAATCCGACGAGGAAAGGAGCAAAAGGAAAATGTTCACGAGTGAAAAAATTGCTGAGCGTTACGCGGTCTTTATCACTTTCAGAGCCACTAAATATTTTCCAGCAATATGACATCACGAGTATTGTGAGCGGCATGCCGAATAAAATACCGCGCTGAGTGATAAACAGCACGGTCATCGGGTTGCCCCAGCGAAACATCGCAGAGTGCCACGGGGCCGGGGGTTTATCGTCCATGCGGATGGTGTAGTCAAGAGGAAGATGCGTTATAAAGTCGACGAATCCTTTCGTTGCTACGTTGAGGTCTTGAAAAAACCAAATAAACCCAAGCCCGCCGCTAAAGAACAAAATTGCCGGGGCGATATATCCGGCGATCTTGCTGTTTGTGATTTTGCGTGCAAATTGCTGCACAATGACGAACAGCGCAAACGCCCAGGTCACGTTTTGAATCAATATTACTTCTTTAAAGTCGGCGCCTAGCTTTACAAAACAGGACGCAAGCATATCCGCCATAAACGGGTATGAGAATTTAGCGCCGGCATACGACGGATTCTGCGGCGGAAACACGGCCCCTTCGGAAAACGCGAATATCCCGCCGAGATGAAACGAAAGATCGCCGAGATTCATGTAGCCGCCTGTAGTCAGGCCGGCAGGGAGCTTACCGCCTTCCGGGATGTAATAACAGGCTTGAGCAAAAAAGGTGAAGAAAACGATCGCAAAAAAAGCGTAGTACAAGAGCTTGAGAAACTTTGTTGTGCTCATGCCCTGGGTCTTGCCCTTGGCCTTTGCCCAGTCGTGCAAAAAGCGCTTTTGAATGTCAGGCCGCTTCCACAGCAACAGCAACGGCAGCAGTGAAATGATCAGCGATACGATCAACGTCGCAGGCGTAAAAACTCCTGCAACAAAACACACCGCAAACACAACCGCTCCATAAATCGTCGAGCCCGCTATGCTACCGGCACAAAGCCGCCACATGAACGGTTCGTCATCCACAACGAGATACGTGAGCGCCAGCCCGCTGAGCGCAATTAGCAATAATAAAGGCAGAGTAATTACCATAATGAAAGCTTCAAAATGAGTGCTCCAGGCAAATAAATAAATTACCGTAATTTGGGCATAAAAGACAATACCCGAAGGACTTTTTGCCCCCGCTCTTTCCAAAACCCCACAGTATCTGTAAAATCAAAGTTTTGACTTATGCTCCAAGCAGGTATCGTTGGCTTGCCCAACGTCGGAAAATCTACACTTTTTAACGCTCTGACGGCTCAGGAAGCAGCGCTGGCGGCTAATTACCCGTTTGCGACTATAGAACCGAACGTCGGCGTCGTCGCCGTGCCTGACGAGCGGCTCGAACCACTGGCAAAGATAGTAAAGACAGACGTGATCGTGCCCGCAACTGTCGAATTCGTCGATATCGCCGGCCTTGTTCGCGGCGCTTCAAAGGGCGAGGGCCTCGGGAATCAGTTCCTCGCAAACATCCGCGAGACCGATGCCGTCATTCAGGTCGTTCGTTGCTTTGACGACGAAAACATCATCCACGTCGAAGGCTCGGTCAACCCTGTCCGCGATATTGAAACCATCCAGATCGAACTCGCCCTCGCCGACCTCGCCTCAGCCGAAAAACGTCGCGATAAAGCGATGAGAGCCGCAAAAGCCGGTGACAAAGACGCAAAGATCGAGATCGAACTACTCGACAAAATTCAGCCCGTGCTCGAAGAAGGCCGCCCGGCACGAGCTGCCGACTTAAGTGACGACGAGCGCGTCGTAGTTAAAACATGGTTCTTTCTCTCGACAAAACCGACCATCTACGCCGCAAATGTTGACGAAGAAACGCTCGCCAACCCGGAAAGCAACCCTCACGTGCAGGCCGTGATCCGTCACGCCGCAACCGAAAATGCCGATGTCGTCGTCATCTGTGCAAAGCTCGAAGCCGAAATTGTCGCCCTCGACCCGGCCGAACGCGGCGAGTATCTAAAAGATCTCGGCCTTGATTCGAGCGGAGTCGATAAACTCATCAAAGCGGCGTATCACATGCTCGGTCTTATGTCGTTCCTGACCGCAGGCGAAAAAGAGGTGCGTGCCTGGACGATCCCGCTCGACACAAAAGCTCCAAAGGCCGCCGGCACGATCCACACCGACATCGAACGCGGCTTTATACGAGCCGAGATCGTCGGCTATCACGACCTCATAGCCTGCGGCAGTCGCAAAGCCGCCAGCGACAAAGGCCTCGCCCGCCTCGAAGGCAAAGAATACATTATGCAGGACGGCGATGTCGTCGATTTCCGGTTTAACGTGTAATTGGTTCTGATTTTGTGACAAATATCACTTCACATAAGCAGAATTAGTGATATTATATTTTTGCAATGAAGTTCAGCCGAAAGCATTCACACCTTCTATCGCTTTTCGTTGTGGCGTTTCTTTGCCTCAACGCTGGCGGTGTGATGTGCCTTGCGTATTGCGCGACACCTAGTAAGGCTGTAGCAGAACATTGCCCGCTCAAGAAAAAGGCTTCTGAGCACTGCAACCGTTCAAAAAATAAAGAGCAAGCATCAGAAAGTGTCGCGTTCAAGGCAAACACAGTTACCTGCTGCATTATGCCGGTTAGCATTTTTGCTACACCGCTTGAGAAAAAGGCCGGAACTGTCATCGAAGCAGCGCCTGTTGCTGAAGTTGCGGATGAAGCAGTATTCGCTCCCGCAGTTTTGGCACGGTCACGTCAGATATCAAAATTCTATTATCGCCCGCCGCCCAACGATTCCCGTTTTGAGCGGGTTCGCAACCAGGTTTTCCGTATTTAAAAACGCCGACGTGTGTGACAGGTGTCACACCGTAGAGTGGCCGCAGTGTATCGCTGCGGCATAGATGCGTTTTTAAAATTTACGGAGAACTAAAATGAAAAAAAAAATATTTCTTGTTTTTTCGGCAATGCTAGTATTTGGCCTTGCCATCGTCGTTTACTCGTCAGCAACGGCGACTGATCTGACGGCAAACACTGCGTCATGCTGCTGCTGTCACGGTGATTCGTGCCCGATGAAGGTAAAAGGCGCGGACGGTAAGCAAATGAAAATGGATGCCGCCTCGTGCTGTGAAAATTGTGAAAACTGCTATCACGGTGACGCAGCATCGTGCCCGATGATGAAAAAGGACGCCGACGGCAACCCCGTTAAAATGGGCGACGCCAAGTCGTGTCCGATGATGAAAAAAGACGCGACAGCCGCGACATCCACAAAAACGGAAGACGCTAAATCGTGTCCGATGATGAAGAAAGACGCGGACGGCAAGCCCATTAAAATGGACGCCGCCCACGGAACACATATGAAGCACGACATGAAAATGGCCGGCAGCGGCTGTTGCTGCCCGTGCTGTCAAGAAAAGATGGACAAGGAGAAAATAGCCGCACCTGCGGCCTAGATTTTCATGTCACATGATTTTCCGTGTGATGCGTGGTTGTCTCAGAAACAAACCACGGGTCACACGGAACTTTTATAC
>CAZUEI010000122.1:0-6475 GCA_964618985.1 uncultured Chloracidobacterium sp. | reverse complement strand
TCTTCGTTCGCGCTGTCGGCGGTGAAGCGGCTTACGCGATTGTGCAGCGGCGACGGCACCGTGTAATAAACGTAGATATATTTATTCGTTGCATAGTTCGGATCAAAGGCAACGCCCAGCAGGCCCCTCTCGCCGGTTGAGTTGACCGTAAGGGTCATAAACGGAGTCGGCAGGAGAACACCGTTCTTCACGATTCGCAAAGCGCCAGTCTGCTGACAAACGAAAATTCGTCCGTCAGGATGGATCGCAAATGCAGTCGGCTGGGTAAAACCGCTTGCAATGGTGGTCCCGGTAAAGCCAACCGGATACGACTGCGCCGCGACCTGCGAAGGCAGGCTCAAAGCCAAAAGAAACAAAGCGGCTGCAAGCAAACGCAGACGAATTCCCACACGGGCTGTTTGATTAAACAAACCCCTATAAAAAACTGTGAACGGCATTAATGATTGTCTCCTGTTATCTTAAATCAAAATCGATGGATGGGGTGTTTACTAGTTTAGCTATTGGCCTCAGGATTGTCCAACACGACTCGACGGGGTTGTACTTATTCAATACAAGCGGGCTGCGACCGCGTCAGCGGACGGCATGCACAGAATTCAGAAGCCCCTCGCCCCCTAAGAGCAAGCCGGCTCTGCTTTAATATGAGATCTCAATTCTTCCCTCAGATCCTATAACTCGCGGCTCGCCCTCGTTGAACATCATCCGTTCAAACGTCAACGGCGAAACAGAACCCAATGCTCCTACTGCCATGAACCTGAGATTTAAAAGCAATCCATTTTCGTCGATGGGCAACGCTCCGTACATCACCACTCGCAAAAGCCCTGGTTCTTCTCCGTTTGTAACGACTGAAAGTCCTCTGCTAACAGTTCCGCTGACATCTACCGGCTCAGAAAGAGGCTGTATGACCAGAGGATCATATCTTAGATCGAATTCGTAGGAGATGATCCCCTTGTTCGCCACGCCTTCGACCGCTATTGGCACGATGATTTCCTTGCCGGCTGGCGTTACCAATGACGGCGCATTGATCGCGGTCGCTCGTTCCGGGCCGCCTACCGCGGCTCGGGCGACGGTGTTGGCCCAGTTTCCAGAGACTTCACCTACAAGGATCGCATTGTAATCTTCGCCCGTGATGTTGGGAGTTACCGACGGGTAGTTACGGTTCACGGGAAGGAATTTCCACGATGCTGTTTGCCCGCCCACACCCGAAACTACGTACGAAGCGATCAGTCCCGCATCAAACGATGAGACCTGAGAGTTTCCACTCGTATCTGCTGCGATCAACTGGTTAGAATTCAGAAGCGGTGGTAAACCAGACACATGCTGAGCCACTCGGGCAGCATCGAATGAGCTAATTGAACCGTTAGAGCCGCCAATCTTTGAAGGCGTGACCGTGTAGCTGCCTGCCCCAAACCCGGTAAGCGTATAGGTGCCCTCGCCTGGACCGGGAGCCGCCGTCGTGGTCGAAACATTTGGCGAACCCGCTCCGCTTATCAGCACGTTTGAAACGAATCTCGGCGGCGATGACGCGTTAACATAGAACACCGTTCCCGAAATGCTGCCTTCCGGCGAAGCAGTCGGAGTTGCTGTCGCTGTATTTGTAGGCGTATCCGTCGGCGTATCGGTTGGCGTAAATGTTTCTGTGGCCGTAGCCGTCGACGTTGACGTAAAAGTTTCTGTGGCAGTAGCCGTCGCTGTTGGCGTGAATGTCTCGGTTGCCGTCGGCGTTGGCGTAAATGTTTCTGTGGCCGTAGCCGTCGGTGTTGGTGTAAATGTTTCCGTGGCAGTACTTGTCGGCGTTAGCGTTGCCGTATTTGTCGACGTGTTTGTGGGCGTCGCTGTGTTCGTCGGAGTCGCTGTGTTCGTCGGCGTCGGGGTGCCCGTCGGCGTGAAACCGGCTGGATACTCAACCCGGACAAGGTAGCCGTTGGTGGGTGGATTGTTGCGCGACAAATAATATAGCGAGCCTTCAGGGTGAACCTTAATATCCACGGGCCCAAAACCAAGGCTGCTCCCAAAAGCCGGTGCCGCGCCGGTCGCCGGCGGACTGGCCGGATCAATGTACCTTATCCAGCCGCCGCAATAATCGGCAAAAAAGTATTTACCGACATATGAAGCAGGAAACATCACGTTCGACGGGTTGTAAAAAGCACCGCCGGCTATGGCACAATCCTCTGGGATTGACGACGAATATTGATATACCGGATTTGTCATGCCGGCAGTGCCACACGAGCCTTCGCACGTTGGCCAACCGTAGTTTGCTCCCGCAGTGCCGTTGTTAACCTCTTCCCATGTGCCTTCGCCGACGTCGTTGATAAATATCCTGCCCGTTCCCGGCTGAAAGTTGAAGGTATAGGGGTTGCGCAAGCCCAACGCCCAGATCGCCGTGTTTAGGCCGGTGGGCGTGGCTGCGACATTTGGAAAAGTGGTCGGGTTATCAGCCGGAATAGTTCCGTCGGAATTGATGCGAAGTATTTTTCCAAGTCGGTTCGCAACCGATTGCGAGTTTGCAGGGATATTGTTATCACCAACGCCGACATAGAGTTTTCCGTCGGGGCCAAAGTGTATCGCACCGCCGTTGTGCTGAACCACGCCTAGATTTTCCAGGTCGAGAATAGCTACTTCGCTTCCGGCCACGGCGACGTCTTCGTTCGCGATGTCTGCGGTGAAGCGGCTTAGGCGATTATGGATAGAGGGCGTCGGCGCCGTGTAATAGACGTAAACATAACGATTCGTTGCGTAGTCGGGATCAAATGCGATACCTAACAAACCTCGTTCGCTGCCGACAGGATAATTAACTGTGATCGTCGTAAACGGAGTAGGTAACAAAACACCGTTCTTGATAACCCGCACCTCTCCAGCCTGTAAAAGGACAAAAATTCGGCCATCGGGATGGATCGCGAAGGCAGTCGGCCGCACCAAGCCGCTAACGATGGTCGTCGAGGTAAAACCGATCGGAAACGTCTGCGCCGCGATCTGCGACAGCAGGCTCAAGCCCAAGAACAAAACGGCTGCAAGCAAACGCAGACGATTTCCCATTTGGGCTGTTTGATTCAACAAACCCTTGTAAAAAACTGTGAACAACATTACTGGTAGCCACATTATATGAATATGGGAGACTAATTACAAGCTAAATTTTGATCTCAGGATTGTCCAATGTTTTAGATAGTCAGGGACTCTGCCGTTCTCTCCAAATAAGTATCTAGTCGGAAAACCACGTCATATCGAGAAAGTTGCGTCATATCCGGAAAGTTGGTCTTCCAATTTGTCTGAGAATTTGCTAGCGTGATGCGGACACTCAACTGAGAAGTGAGAAATGAGAATGTTTGGAGCTTTGAAAAAACGCTGGGACACTTGGGACAGCCGGGACGCTTGGGACACGTGGGACACTTGGGACAGTTGGGACAGCGTTCCTGCGAGGATTGGCGGTTCGCGAACGTCTGGAACACCGTAACCTGCCTATTTACAGGAATTACGCATTTGTCGCCCGATTCCCTGCACTTTTTTCAAAAATCGTGGAACAGAGGCAAAACACAGTGCTTAACCTCAATAAAATGAGTGGTTTACGCCGTTCCAGGCCGATGTGGAACGGAAGTGGAACAGAAGACGTAGTGGGAATGCTAATTGGAATGTGAAACAGATCGCTTTCCGAACTTTCCACTTTCAGTTATCCACTTTCCACTTTATTTGATAACGTCTAGTGAATGGCAAATAAGGGCTTTAGAAGCGGCTATGTCGCGTTGATCGGGCGGCCGAATGCAGGGAAATCGACCCTGCTTAACCGGCTCGTTGGGGAAAAGATCGCGGCCGTTTCAAATAAACCGCAGACGACGCGGCACAGAATTAAGGGAATTGTGACACGCGAGGACGGGCAGATCGTCTTTATCGACACTCCCGGCGTCCATAAACCCGGCCATCTGCTCAACAGGCGGATGATGACGGCCGTTCACGACGCGATCATGTCGGTCGATTTGCTTGTGCTGATGCGTGACGCGAGCGTCTCGACCGGCAACGGTGACAAATTTGTGCTTGAGCTTGTGAAACAGGCCGAAAAGCCCGCAATACTTGTTCTCAACAAGATCGACAAGATCAGGGAAAAGGGCGAGCTGCTGCCGCTGATCGAATCTTACGCGAATGAGTATGAGTTCGCCGAGATCGTACCCGTTTCGGCACTAAAGGGCGACGCCATCGACAATCTGCTCGACCAGATCGCCAAGCACCTGCCCGAAGGCGAGCCGATCTTTGGCGAAGACGAGTTGACCGATGAGCCTTTGCGCAGCATAGTCGCTGAGATGGTCCGCGAAAAAATACTAATGTCCACGGGCGAGGAAATTCCTTATGTCACCGCCGTCGTGACCGAGGTTTATGACGAGTCCGATCCAAAATTGACAACCATATTTTGCGCGATCTACGTCGAAAAGCCTTCGCAAAAGAAGATCATAATCGGGAAGCAAGGCTCGCGGATAAAGGACGTCGGCACAAAAGCTAGAATGGACATCGAGAAGCTGATCGGCAAGAAAGTGTTTTTGAAATTATTCGTAAAGGTCGTCGAAGATTGGCGTAACCGCGAACGAGACCTCGACGACATCGGTATTCACGAATGAACGAAAATGCCACACAAACTTGGTTCGCGGTCGATGTAACAGCCGATCCCGCTGCCTCAGAAGCGATTGAATATGCTTTCAACGTATTGGAAGCGCTCGGGACCGAGATCAACATTTTTCGAAGCGACAAAACGGAAGATGTTTGCGTGATCGGTTATTTCGACAGTGAGCCGGAAAATGACACGGTAACGATAGCGATAGAAGATGCTTTGCAAATTTATGGCCTTACGGCGGAATTGATCAGATCGACGGCCTTTCGCAAGGTTGAAAACGCCGATTGGCTCGCCGAGTGGAAGAAGCATTGGAGGCCAACGCAGCTTGTTAAATTCATCATTGCTCCGCCCTGGGCGGACGTTGGCGAAACAGATAAGATCGTGATCCGCATCGAGCCAAATATGGCTTTCGGCACAGGAACGCACGAGACAACACAGCTTTGCTTGCAGGCGATCGGTGATAATTACCAAAATGGGCAGTCGTTTCTTGATATCGGAACCGGGACAGGCATTTTGGCGATCGCAGTCGCGAAACTCGGCGGACAAACTATTTTAGCTTGTGACACTGACGCGGATTCGATAAAGATCGCAAAAGAGAACGCCACTGCAAACGGTGCCAACGATTGCATCGAGTTTATTCAGGGCACGATCAACGATCACACGCCGGCCTTCGATTTTGTCTGCGCGAATTTGACCATCGACGTGATCGTGCCGATGTTGCCAGTGCTTTTAGCAAAGACCAGAAAGCTACTAGTACTCTCCGGCATTCTGGCCGAACAGAAGGAGATTATTTTCGGGGAACTTCAGAAATTTGAGATCTCAAATTTCAAATTTGAAATTAAAGGCGAATGGATAGCGGTTGTCATTTCGATGAAGTAGGTTTTTTCGTTGGCACGGCGAGCGGAATATCGCCGTCGTCTGTAATTGTCACGAGCGGGACGCGCGATCTTGGTTTGACTCCTCGCGAGGACATTTTCAACACCGGCCGCTGTTTTGAAAATTCTATTTTTTGCGGCGTAAGAGCTTCGGTGCGTTTCAGAATCGTGCCCCCCTTTCCGGCGATCCATAGATTTTTGCCGCCGCGATACACGACCGCCTGGAGAACCCGGCCCGTGATATTTGGCTGCATTTCCCAAGTCTGGCCGCCGTCCTCAGTGATCAGAACGGTACCAAAATCGCCAACCGCTATGAGGCTTGCCGGGCCGAACATCTGCACTGCGAACAAATTATTTCCAGACGGCGACTCGATGTCCTTCCATGTTGCTCCGCCGTCGGATGTGTTAAGAATGATGCCGCCCGAGCCCACAGCAAAGCCGTTCTTGTCATCGAAAAAGTTTAAGCCGTATAGGTTTTCGCGGGCATTTGTTTTGATCGTTTTCCAGGTGGAACCGCCGTCGTCGGTGGTGATGATGATGCCTCTGTCGCCGACTGCGACGCCTCGTCTTTCGTTAAGGAATTTTACATCTTCCAGCCAAAGCCGCGTGCCCGACTCGACACGTTCCCAATACTCGCCGCCGGAATTGGTGCGCAGGACAACGCCATTGGCGCCGACGGCAAAGCCCGTCTTATCGGAAACAAAATGGACGCCGAGCAGATCATCGGTGATGCCCGAAACCGAATTGACCCAGCTTGCGCCGCCGTTTAATGTCCGTAAGATTGTTCCGCCGTCACCGACGGTCCAGCCCATCTCGCCGTCGATAAAAACCACGGCGTTTAGATTCTTAGTGCTTTCGTTAAAGATCGGCAGCCACTCTTTTCCGCCGTCGTTTGTAATCCAGATCCGCCCGCTTGACCCGACAGCGATACCGATCTCATCGTTTAGAAAAGTGATGTCATTGACGTCGTTGCGGGCGCCTTGGGAAAGACGCTGCCAGCTATATCCGC
>CAZUEI010000121.1:0-6479 GCA_964618985.1 uncultured Chloracidobacterium sp. | reverse complement strand
GACCAACTGCCAACACCATTCTCAAAGTTGTCAAAGAAAATGGTGGCGACACTTCCGGTCTGCGTTACCGTGAAGCTTTGCCCGGCGATGGTCAGCGTGCCAGTGCGCGAACTCGTGCTCGTGTTCGCTGTTACGGAGTAGCTCACAGTCCCATTACCACTGCCGCCGCTGCCTGAAGTGATCGTAACCCAACTCGCGTTACTGCTCGCCGTCCAACTGCATCCGCTTGCCGTCGTAACGCTTACCGTGCCTGTTGCAGTTCCAGAGCCATGTGCGCGGTTCGTCGGAAAAATAGTGTAAGTACAACTCGTTTGTCCGCTCAAACTCAAGGTATAATTGCCAGTTACGTTTTGATTATAGGAAGTGGCTTCAATAATATACGTCCCACTCGATGACAGATTGTAAAAACCACTACCCGCAGGTATACGAGAGTTTGTCCCCCCGCCACCATCATCGTCGGAGGCAACAACAGATCCGGTTGGGCCGGTTAAATAAAGGTAGGTATCGAACGTGGAAGCAGTGAGCAATATCGCAATCTGTTGACCGGAGGTTCCGTTAAAAGAGTAGCGATCAGCGTAATAAGAACTTCCTCGCACCGGAGACCGGCAATCGCTTGTGCTCAAAGCACCATTCACAGTCTGGCCGATACTGATCGCTGTCACTTGGCAACCACCACTGCCCGCTTGCGTCACCGTAAAAGTCTGCTCGGCTATAGTTAAAGTTCCGGTTCGAGAACTTGTGGCCGTGTTTGCAGCGACGGAATAACTCACCGTGCCATTGCCACTGCCGCTGTTGCCCGAAGTGATCGTAATCCAACTCGCATTGCTGGTTGCCGTCCAGTTACACCCACTCGAAGTTGTCACGCTCACCGCGCCCGTTTCGGCCCCGAAGCCGTGTGAGCGACCGGTGGGGGTAATGGAATAAGTACATCCGCCCGAAATTATGCTAAATAATCCATCGCTCATATCCGTCGCAAGGCCATTGCTCACATCAGTAATTCTAATTCGGCATTGAAGTGACAGTGATGGCGGCACGGGCCAAGGATAGGAGCCAGATGCTGACGATGTGCTTGAGATAATTGGATTCCAGGTTGAACCGTTGTTCGTCGTGTATTCAATTTTAATATTTACTGAACCGCCCCGGTTCCAAGTTATATTTTGCGTTGTGCCCGCTTGCCAACTCTCGCCGCCGTTAGGACGAACAACTGCGAAGGCGATTTGACTTCCAGCAGGATATTGACTCTGCATCCATGAATATTGCGAGGCAGTTAAGTTGATGACTTCCCCGCTCAACACTGATGAAGAGTACCCGTATGAGTAAAATGATGGCTGGTCAAAAAACGGTCGAGAACAAAGCGAACCGCCGGATGGTTCCGGCTCAATAATGAATGTCGTCGATGCCGTGCTTTGTTTATAAAGCAGGTTTTGCCCCGTCATACTGGGTGTAACCGAGTTCGAATTGGGCGGTGTTGGCACGCCCAATCCGTTAACCGTTGTCGCAGGATACACATAAAACATTGTGTTCCATCCTGGAAAAAGACCGTTCAAAGCTGTTGTGGTTGTTTGCCACTTTTTTCCATTTTGATAATAGTAAATCGTGGCATCTGACGAAACAACCGAACGAGGCCTTTTCACTAACATTCCATTTTGAAGCGCAGGGCGAGGATTCACGACAAATGTTGCAAAGCTTCCCGAGCCTGTCACAGTTTGCCATGTTCCATCTATATTGATTTGCACTTGCGTTTTAAAAGTTGTAGCCGCACCGTTGGCCAGCCGATCATCAGTAAGGTAACCTCTTTTGTCGAATAACGATGTCTCTGCATTTGGAGCTAATGTGGTGCCGGTTCCATTAACAAGTCGAAAGAGATGATTATTGTCCGCATCGCGGATACTCACTCCATAATCTTGAAGTGTCAAGGAAGAAGTACCAGTGTTTTTAATCTTGAATATGGTGTGAAAATTTTTCTCATCCTCAACGGGAGCGTTTCCGCCATATTCGTTAGGTAAAGAATAAATAACCGCTGGGTTCATTCGTGTGGCAAGAACGAAAACATTTTGTGAAACGGCGATAGAGGCTGGTGGACTTATATCAACGATCCCTATGTAATCTGCTGGATTATGATAACCATAATTATTTGCAGATGTGGGTGTGTAACCCCAATATGGGCCACCGTTCCCCGATGGATTATGGAGTACAGGTGAATCCTTTATTTCAAAATGCAAATGCGTACCCCAATAAGTTAATGAAGTATACCCACTTCCTCCCATCACACCAATGAATTGTCCTTTAGATACAATAGCGCCAACAGAAATTCCAGATGCGATTGAGTTTAAATGTGCATAAAGACTATAAATTATTCCTCCAGAAGTTAATTTATGTTCAATGATCACACAATTTCCCATGCCATGATCATCGCCATCTAGAGTCATAATATAAGCTACTGTGCCTGCTGCTGCTGCTTTAATGTTTAAGCCGCTGGCATCATCATAATCAATAGCAGTATGATATGATGTTGTAGCGCATTCCTTGGTATCATAATAACATGACACGACAGGTGAATCTACAGGATATCCGAATTTTTCCACCGTAGAAGTACGATAAGTTACCCGAACATAAATCGTGTTAATTGTTGCTGTGTATGGTGAGCCAGAAGCAACATTGAAGCGAAAATAATAATTGGTATTTACACTTTGGCCATTCCAATTGCTAAACGGTACATAGCCATAAGTTCCCGGATTGCCTGCCGGAAGGCTTCCTTGCGATACGAGAGATACACCACCGGAACTACCCGGATCAGAGCCTCTATTAAAACGGCAGGAGACATAGTTTTGGACGACCCCATAAGCGATGTAACCGAATTTGGCCTCAACGTTTGTTATGACGGCATTGCTTGGTGCGCCGGTTATTTGGACGTAATACAGTCCAGAGCCTCCGATTGGAATTTGTTGGTTAACGTTATATGAATTTTCAATCGTCTGAGCAGAAATTATACTGCTGGCAAAAAGCAAGACGAGAAAACTCAATAACATAATCTTGACCTTGATAAAATCATTTTGAGTAAACATACTATCCTCCTTTTCTTGTGTTGTACCAAATAAGTTGTGAATTTGAATGACCACAGAATTATAGCCTTTCACTTATAAGTATAAAAGCATGGAAAAATTTCACAAAAAATTTTAGAAAATTTGCGCTAAAGATTAAAAGTTAAAGAAAAACAAAAGGAAAGATAGATAACAGGAAGGATTGCCCCGCCCTAAAAACCAAATTTCTGATTGGAGGAGAATGTATCCCCTCGGTGAACCCCGTCTTGTTTTCGGGAGGAAAAGAGTTTAACTTTAGGATGGCGGCTTCCAGTTCTGCGGCAACAGTTCGGCGAGGCGCGAGACGAGATAATCGGCAATGCGGGTGAGCACGTCACGCAGATAAGCCAAGGGCTCGACACCGTGCAGTTTGGCGGTGGCGACCAAAGAATAAATCAACGCCGCGCGCCTGGCGCCCGCGTGCGAGCCGGCGAACAAATAATTCTTCCGCCCCAGCGCCACCGGCCGAATCACGTTCTCTATCCAGTTGTTGTCGATCTCGAAACGACCGTCGCTGATATAGCGCTCCAACTTCGGCCATTGGCCCAGCGTGTAGTCAATCGCCTGGCCGATCTTGCTCTTTGGCAACACTTCGCGCGCCTGCTGATCCAGCCATGTCTTCATCGCCGTCAGAATCGGCGGCGCGAATTCCTGCCGTAAGCGATAACGCTCGTCGTGCGACAACCCGCCCTCGCGCGCCTGGCGCTCAAGTTGATAAAGCTGCTGCATCTGGGAGAGCATCCAAGCCGCGCGTGCCGCGTCGTTATCCTGCGCCTCAACGAAATAGCGTCGCGCATGCGCCATACAACCCAACGCGGTGACTTCCGGCCGGCGAGTAATCGCCTCGTACGCCGCGTAACCGTCGGTTTGCAGATGCCCCGCAAAATTTTGCAGCATTTTTTGCGGCCCCTCGCGGCTGCGGCTCGGCTGATAATCGAAATACACCAGCTTGGCAAGCGGCGCCAAATACGGCCAGAGATATCCCAAATGACACTTGCCCGGCTTGCTTGAGTCCAACACCCGCAGCGGCGTTTCGTCGCTCATCAAATAAGACGCGGCCAACACTTCGCGGCGTAGCGCTTCCGCTAAGGGGTTGAGCAAATCGCAACAGGCCTCGACCCAGCCGCACAAGGTGGACTCGGCCAACTCCACGCCCTGGCGGCGAAACTGCTGGCGCTGGCGATACAGCGGCAGATGATCGACGTATTTGCTGATCAGGATATGCGCCAGCAATCCCGGCCCCGCGATGCCCTTCTCAATCGGGCGCGACGGCAGCGCGCCGATGACGACGCCGTTTTCTTCCGGACGCGCATACTTCGGCCGTACGTAACGCTTGACGTACAATTTACCCGGCGTGTACTCCAACACCTCGGTAATGTCGGCGCCGATTTTTTTCATGCCGCTGGTGTCTTCGCCGGGTTCGATGACGATCTCTTCGCGCGGCAAGCTGTCCGGCAAAGGGTTGCGACTCGGCGGCGCGGCCGGACGCGACGGTTTGGCGCGGGTGTATTCGATGCGCTCGGTTTTAAGTGCTGGCGCGCTGGCCGGCGGAACTTGGGGCAAGCCGATTTCCAACTGCGCGGCATTGGCCGCCGGCACAAAGCGCTCGCGCTTTTGGCCGAAGATCAAACGCCGCAGTTGCGCCAGTTCGACACGCAGGCTGATGACTTCGGCGAGCAGCTCGTCATAGGTAGGTTGAGGTGTGACCGATTCCATGACGATAATATAAATACAAAAATGCAAAAATCAAAGAACTATATTTAAATTAAACTAAATTATTTTAAACACATAAACGCAATTTAGCAAAATTATTGCTGCGGACGCTGATAACGCCGGCGGCGCTTGATCGAAGTGAGATCGATGCCTTCTAAAATCAGCATCAACTCTTCGTAAGGCAAGACCGCCGCGGTAGTCGCCGGCAATTGAAAGGTACCGCCCTCCAGGCGTTTGTAAAAAATCCAGAAGCCGGTGCGATCCCAGACCAACAGCTTTAGACGGTCACGGCGGCGATTGACGAAGACATACACCTCGCCGGAGAGCGGATCGTGGCCGAGTCCAGTGGTGACCATGCCGCTGAGGCCGTCGAAGCTTTGCCGCATGTCGACCGCCTGCGGATAGAGATAGAAATTCAAATGGGCGGAGAGCGCCAGCATGTCAGCGCCCCGCCGTCAGGTGAAACAGGCGCTCCAGATCGACGTCGCCCACGACCCGCAGCATGACGCCGTTAGGAAATTCGAGCACGCAGGACAGCGGCGGCGCGTTTTGTGGGGCCCGCACCTGGAGCGGAATGAAGTGGTTCGTCGCAACCGACGCCGTTTCAACCTGGCGTTGATGGGCACGATATTTTTGTAGCCAATTTTGAAATGTGCTGATCGCCAAGCCTTCCTGCGTGCAAAAAGTTTTTTGTGTGAGGCCGTTCTGGATTTTGGCGGCGAGATACTTCTCGATGCAGGCAAACATGGCTTCCGCCCGCGGCCTGAGCGCTTTGGAATTCGACATATCTTTCCTCCTGGTTGGATGAACGTCAAGGGAAGATACGTATTTTAGGCATGCAAAAAAAGATGGCCTTCACCGAGGGGATACAGGAGAATAGCAAGGTCCTACAGGAAACTAACATCAACGTTTCAGTACGCGAAAAGAATAATCGTCCAATTCTTCAATAACACCGACAGCGTTGACGCCGCTAAGGCTGATGACATAATCATCTTCTGCCAAAACCGGTGCAGGCAAACTGATAAAAACAGCTTTGCCGAGATTTGTCGTGCGCGGTTGGAGCATATCCTGGCTCCAGACTTCATCACCTTCAACAGTTTCGAGAACCGCTCGATAGCTCTTGTATTCAATCTTATTCGTAAGATCGAGCTGCAGTTGTACTACGCTTATGCTTTGAGGAATGATCAATCTTTTGACATTCTCAGAACCTCGCAAGAGGTCAGAAGCAAGTACGAATGAGACCATAGTTAATTGAGATGATGGTAGATTTGCTAATTTTTGTTCCGCTTGGATACGTTGATCCTTTTCACGTTCAAGCTGTTCAGCCAATAGCTCACTTCGGCTACGCTCATGATTCACTTGCTCTTGCAATTCCTGTGCGTGTTGCAAGAGGTCGGCCTGATCATTTTTCAGTTGCTTAATTTCTGTTCGAAGCCCCAGTGTTTCTATCATCAACCACGACCCACCAACAAAGAAAACAATAGCGCCAATCGCAAACGTCCATCGTAGTGCAGGAGAAGGAACTGCCAAAAAATCCGTGAAATACTGCCACTTAGTACGTAAGAAATTCAACCAGGGTTGCCACCTTGGGGCCGACAAAGTTTTGTATAAATCATGGGCGAATTCCACTTTCGCGCGCCGTTGCGGCGTAATAAGATAAAACATTTCAAAATGCTTGCTATCCTC
>CAZUEI010000120.1:0-6499 GCA_964618985.1 uncultured Chloracidobacterium sp. | reverse complement strand
TGCCGGCCGGGAAAATTGGTGTTGCATTTCCACCGTTGCCGGCGCCTGAGACCACAATGACCTTAGCCAGAAGTTCGGGAAATTGCTGTGTTCCCGGTGGAGGATTGTCATCGCAATTATGTAGCAGATTCTTCAGAAGGTCGGGTTCTACATTGTATCCAAAGCTAATATTGATCACATTCGCGCCATGATTTGCGGCCCAGATGATAGCAGCCGTAACCCTCCAAAGCTCGCCCTCGCCATTTATATCAAGGACGCGGATCGGCATAATTTTTACGTCCGGCGCGGTGAGAGCAACGATTCCGGCGACGTGAGTTCCGTGCCCATAAGCAGCATTTTCTCTAAGAATTCCTTTTTCACTCGGATCGGTGTCGCCGTCAACAAAGTCGTAACCAGGCACGAGCCTTCCGGCAAACGACGGATGAGTCGCGTCAATCCCTGTGTCGAGAACGGCCACAACAACAGGCTGTCCATTGTCAACGCGAATGCCTTTTGTGATCTGATGCGCTTGCGGGAGGCGAATTGTCCACGGAAACCACTGTCTAGCGTAGCCTTTCGAACTGCTGCCGATGGCCCACGATTGGCCGATGGCCCACGACTGCCCCAGCGTCCACGGAAGCCCAGGATTTTCGACCGATGACAGGATCCTGTTAGTTTCGACTCTTGCAATCCGCGCATCGCCCTGCATCGAGGCTTGTAGAGCGCATGGTGTCTGCGTGTTTGTAGAAAGAAACGCCATTCGGTATGTTGGCGGCGACCCAACTCTCTCTATTGGGGTAGGTTGCAATTCCCAAGCGGCTGCGACAGCCACAAGATCTGCCTCATTAACAAGGTTGATGAGTATTTGCCCCGGAACGGCATCACAAGCGCCCTGTCCGAAAACGGACGTTGTGCCCGGCGACATCGCAAAAAGGCCAAGAACTACTATTAACCAAAATCCAGTTGTAAAACTTCTCATTTTCTTCGTCACCTGCCTAAACTTCTATTCTCGTCTAAACAGTGCGGCAAAATTTATCAAAAAGACAAAAATGTGAAAAAAATTTCATTTGCCGATAAGAACGAAAGGCGACCAATAGAATGGATGTTCGCCGCGTTCTACAAAAGCCAATTGTGCCTTTCTTAATGATGCCCGGATCGACTCGCCGCGTTGCAAATTCTCGTAAAAATCACGCATCAGATGTCCGGCTGCCGCATCATTTACGGTCCAAAGGCTTACGACCATTGTATCAGCGCCAGCCGTGAGAAAACCTCTCGCCAGCCCAAGGATCTCTTCGCCTGCAAATATCTTGCTAAGCCCGGTTTCGCAGGCGCTTAGAGTAACAAGACTAGCCCTCAATTTTTGCGTGCAAATATCGCGAACCGTTATCCAGCCGTCGGCAAGATGCAGGCTTGAGAACATCGGGTTGTCGGCTCGAAATTTTCCATGACACGCCAGATGGATCAGGTCGAATTCTGATGAATTTTCGATAAAAGCAGAAAATGTGGCCTGATCGCCAACAAATTTCTTCGGACGCGGCAGAATGCTCTGAATTTCGTGGATCTCATTCTCTACAAGCGGTATGCGCTCGTCCGCGTAGCCGATAAGCAGCGAATTTCTCAATTTTTTCACCGGCCGCACCTGCAAAGCGCTCCAGACGCCCGCACTCGGTGCATAGCTTGTTTCGAAGCGTTCGATCACATATTTTCTGCCATCGTATAAAGCATGAAACGGCACATAGTTCAGGATGCCTACCGGAACAATTATCAATTTGTTGCCCTGAATATCGGTTTCAATTTGCCGCAAAAGCTGGTCATAGAGTTGCTTCATGCAGCCGTCGGCATTAGCCTTCAATACGTTCATGAACCGTCCAAGCTGCATATTGCCGTATCGCAACGAGCCAAACTGAAAATGAAGGTCTTCGAGCGCTTGGTTTACCGCGGCTGATGTTGTGAGGTCTCGTATGTATCTGATCTTTGTTCTGGATATGACAAATGCCGAGATTTTGCCGTTAAATTCAACAAATTCGATGAGTGTTGTTGAGTCGTCAAGCTGCTTTTGAAGTCGCAGGAGACTGAATGCACCGTTTTGACCACGGCGAGTATTTGGTTTTGCAAGCGCGAGATTGTTGATCTGACGAAGTGTTTTGGCAAGTTTTGCTTCGATGCGGTTGATGTCGGCCGCGAGTCGATGAGTTTCTGGTTCGGCGGAACTGTCAGAACGTTTGTAAGAAAAGTTCAGCTCAGCCCGAAGTTCTTTTAACTGCTCTCGAAGCTTCTTGGAAACCGTTGAAGACCGGCCGGAACCGCCGGGCATGACGTCCAGCAATGAACGGGAGCGGCCGCTTTCTATTACGCGAAACGCGTCGACCATCTTGTCGTTATTCAATAGAAGTTGCGTCAGATTTTCATAAGGTTCGAGTTTTGACGCAAAAAAAGCCATGCTTATTTCTTCAGACGTCAATGGGAAACGCAAATTTTCGATGACCTTGATTGCTCTCGCAAAGTAAGACCTTGCCTTAGTGATTTCGCCCCGTGCAACGGCGATCTTGCCGAGAGCGTTTAGTGCGAAGTGCACTGCATTCATCTGCCGATGCTTTGTTGCCAATACATGCACGTCGGACAGTTTTTTGACAGCCCGCGTATTTTGTCCGGTTTGGCGGAGAAGTTCGCCTTCCAGAAGGTTTAATTGAATTACATGTCGTGGATTTTCACCTTTCCGCGATGAGACAGATGCCTGTGTTAAGTAAGAATGTGCAGCCGCATGATCCTCACTGTCTATCGCAAGTTTTGAGAGCGACAGCAGCACCGAAGTTTGGCCGGATCGATTCTTCAATCTCTCAAACAATTTCAGGGCCTTTCGTAACTCTCGATCAGCAGTCGAAAGGTCGCCCATAGATGTCGAGGTTCGGCCATAATTGTGCCTTGCCCTTGATTCTTCAGCGGTCAGCTTCAGTTGGCGAAATGAGCGCGTTACACGCTCGTATATTTCGACCGCCTCGTGCCCGAGATTAAGTTCCGAATAAATGTCCGCGATCTCAAGATCAGCGATCGCGGATTGGTGCGGCATGGCGAGATCGTCATATTTTTGCCGTGACAATTCGAGAAAATTGAGGGCTATGGCATAACGCCCGCGCACCATTGCCAGGTTGCCGATGCTGGCCTCGACCTCGGCCTCGGTAACGTGCATTTTCTTTGAGCGGGCTCCTTCCAATGCCATACGGTAATAGCGGTCTGCTTTGCTAAAATCGTTCAACTCGGCATATATGTTTGCGAGGCCGTTCTCTGACAATATTCGCCACAAATTATCGCCACATTTGATAAAACGCCGCCGAGCCGATTTGCAGTATTTCAGTGCCTCATGATTAAGTGACTGCCGCGAGACGATATTGTTTAGGTTCATCTCGATCTTGCCAGCGGCAAGCTCGTCACCCTCGCTCACGAATATTTTCAACGCCGCTTTTCCTGTCCGTATCGCTTCGTCGTAACGGCCGAGCATTGCCAGAGCCAGAAGTTTTGCCACTTGAGTTTGCGCCGAATCGGCGACACGCCCGAGATCACTAAATATCTTTGCGGCGTTATCAAGGTTAATAATCGCGGATTCAAACCTTGCTTTGGTTAAATCGGAAATGCCTGATACCCAGAACGCCGTCGCTTTGACCCCATTCTGTTCATTGATCTTTGCGAAGCACCGCATCGCAAGAGCTGCACGCTGCGCTTTTACCGGCTCGACCGTCCACGCTGCGTAACAAGCCTTTCTTATCTCGTCGGCAAGTCGCTCATCGGCAAGACGAAGATTTTGCGCAAGCAGTTGTTTTCGCTCTTTATCATTAGCGGCGGAGATCAATCGCTTTGCCAGATCTGCTCTTCGCATAAATTTTGATTATACAATGAGGAAACGACGAAGGTTCGCGCGTCCTTCGTCGTTTTGAGGCGGGAATGTGATGTAGGTTTACTTAAGCTCTATTTTTTCTACGACGATCTCGGCATTTTTACCTCTGATCGTAAGATCATATATGCCTGCGGCCAGACCGGAAAACTTGAATCCGTTTATCTTATTTATCTTTGCGTTGACTGCTATATCTTTGCCGGCTATCTCGATCTCGCCGTTTTCAAAACCGTCGCCGAGTATCTGGCCGCGAATGTCAAAGCCATTTTCGACGGCGGTAACCCGCAAATCGACTGCGTTTTCGCCGGCATCAAACAACATTTGCCGAGCCTGCGAGCCGGCGGCTGAACGCTCGCCGAAAGCTGCCCGATTTGGAGCCAGATCGACCTGCATCACGGCAAGTACCCTCTGAATCATCGATTTCTTTGGCTCTACGGCACGCGTGCGATACAGGTTCTTAGCGAACTGAAGCGCGTCCGCCGGAGCATCCGTCGATTTATCAGTGAGCATCCGGTGGATTATGTGCTCGATTTTCTTGTCTTCTAAATTCTTCATGGCTTACCAAATATCGCCTCCAACCAAACAGTGCGCTCAAACATCGCAAAAAGACATGCCGTTTCATTTCGTCAGGACTTTTTCCAATTTTTTCAAACACCTCGACCGTAAAGGGCTGATGCTCGTCTCGCCGACGCCGATTGCGGCGGCGACCTCAGCATAGCTTGCCGCAGGATCGCATAAATAGATCATCGACAGTATTTGTTGACATCGATCTTCTAACAGTTTCAAAGCATTTCTGATCAAATGCTGCTCCTCAAGCTCGATGAGCAGATCATCGGCCAGCGGAGATCTATCCGCGATGGCGGCCATTTCCGCTTCCATTTCTTCTTCTGTTTCGGGCGAATAAAAACCTTTTGAGCCTCGAATGATAGCCCACGTTTTGAATTTTGCCGTTGTGACGATCCACGACCTGATCTTTTCGGGCTGCTCTATCGCGTCGATCTTTTCGACAAGCGTCAGGAAAACTTCCTGAAACACGTCCGCCGCCTGTTCCTCGCTAAGCCCGGCGCGTCGGGGTATGGCAAAGATCAAACGCTGGTAGCGGTCAACCAGCGAGTCCCACGCTGACTGGTCGCCCTGCCGGCATCTTTTCACAAGCCCGGCATCGGTTTTTGCCAATTCAGTGGAATTGAATTCGGCTTCGTTTTGTAGAACGGTCGGGTTCATTGCGTGTCTTTAGATTCTGAAATAGGAAACGAAATTAAGCAAGAACACAGGCGTAACGAAAAAGGCTGTCCGAAATGAAAAATTTTCGGACAGCCTCTCTGTTCTATATGACGCCGCTGCGTTATTGATCGGCAATCATATTCATGTTAACCAGTTGACCGTTGACGCTGAGGGTCATCGGCCTAAAGTCATAATGAATCGAATTGACGCTGACAGTGTATGTCTGTCCGACATTCAGGCCGCCAAAGCGGTAAACGCCTGATCCATTTGAAATGGCGAAACGTGCTTTGCCGTTCGTGTCAGTCAACGTGACAAGGGCGTTGGAGAGGCCTTGTCCCATCGGATTGAGCAGCCGTCCGCCGATCTCGGCCTGATTTGGAGTCGTTGCTGTAAGCTCGACTTGGCCATCGGTCACCATCGCTCTAGGCGTACCGTCGTTGAACATGAATCGCTCCCATGTTATCGGTGACACCGAACCCGGTGCTCCGACAGCTGTGAATCTGAGATTCATGAGAATTCCGGAGCCGTCGATCTGCGTCGCGCCATAAACCGCAACTCTGATTAGTCCCGGTTCTTTGGCATTGACGACAGCCGAAAGCCTTTCACTGACGGTTCCGCTCATTTCGATGAGATCAGCCTGCGGCTGTATAACGAGAGGATCGTATCTGAGATCGAACTCGTAAGCGATGATGCCCTTATTCGCTGCTCCCTGAACACTGACCGGTATGACCACTTCATTATCGGCCGGTGTGACAAGCTGCGGCAGTTTTACTGCGGCACTTCGTTCTGGGCCGCCGCCGGCCGCTGAACGGAGAGCTGTTGAGCTGTTCCAGTCGCCTGAAACCTCGCCCATCAGCAAAGCACTGTAATCTTCACCTGAAATGCTGGAGTTGACCGTGGCGTATGTTCTGCTTACAGGATTGAATATCCAGTTTCCGGTCGAACCGAAGGGCGGCAACACAACTACCCAACCGGCGATCTCTCCCGCGTCAAACGACGTAATAGTGCCGTTTCCGCTGACGTCCGCGACGATTAGTTGGTTACCGGTCAGGGCGGGAAGTGGCGGCCCGACAACATGCTGTGCGATCAACGCGGCGTCAAAGGCGCTTATGGCCCCATTATCGCCGCCGGTCTTGGACGGCGTGACCGTGTAAGAACCCGCTCCGAATCCGCTAAGCGAATAAGTCCCGAGCGAGTCAGTAGTATCAAAAACCGGAGGAATCCCGATACCACTTACCAGGACGTTTGGCACAAAACGTTGGGCCGGAGCACCGATAGCATTGCCGTAGGTAACTGTTCCAGTTATCGCCACCGGCGGAGTCGGAGTCGGAGTGAACGTCTCTGTTGCGGTCGGAGTGAATGTCTCGGTCGCCGTCGGTGTCGGTGTATCCGTGTTTGTCGCCGTTTCGG
>CAZUEI010000119.1:0-6538 GCA_964618985.1 uncultured Chloracidobacterium sp. | reverse complement strand
ACCGTGAACATCAATCCGCCATTCGGACTGGGTGTACCGTTAAGTCCGCCTATGGTTATCAGAGCGTCGTTGAAGAAATCCCATGCATAGAGCGTTGTCTGTGTCGCTCCTGCAAAGTTGTTCGAGTAAGCTCCGCCTATGATGTTGAAGTTGGTCTGACCGGAGCGCGGACTTGAAACGTCAAACGCAAGGCTCGTGTCCTGAGCCACGAGAGCGCCGGTGTCGGGATGAGCACGGAAATTGTTATTGCCAACAGTCCCGTCGCCCGCTGTTACTATCCGGATGCGGTCTGCAACCGGGTTGAAATCCATTTCGACAAACGTGAATGCATTTGTGCCCAACGTAAATCCGGTTCCTACCGGCGTACAGGCCGCGGTGGTCAGATTGATGGTGTATAACTGGGCCGCCGTTCCCGCCGCCGAGGTGCTTAGGCCATATAACTGTCCGGTTGCCGGACGGAAATCGATTCCGCGCATGCTGTGTCCTGACGTTAGTCCCGTGAACGGTCCGATCGTCGTAACCGTTCCCGGTGTCGAGCTGTTGAACCGAACCAGTGCAACACCGTTGCTGCCAGGAACCTGACTCGACAATGCTTCAACGGTCATGCCATAGATCAACTCGCCGCTGCCGCCAGGAGTTGATGTTGCCGTAGCTGTCGGCGTCGATGTATTTGTGGCGGTAATGATCGGCGTACTTGTCGGGGTGTTAGTAGCCGTCGGTGAGCCAGTCGGACAGGGGCCGTTGAGCAGTTCGACCCCGGTTGTAGCGAAGTTCCCGTTGAAACCGGTGGCTACCAGCACTCGGCCATCGGCCAAAGTGCCCTGTGCATGGCCTGCCCGGGGTTCGAGCATGTTCGGACCGGCGCTGAACGCACCACTGCTGATGGTGAAGATGTGGGTAGTGTTAACTGACACACCAGCAGCGTTCGCTCCGTCGGTGATCAGCAGTTGGCCGGTGCCGTAAGGTGAGACGCCTCCATAATTGCCACGTAAGCCGACGGTGCCCGCTGAACCGAGGTTGGTCCAGGCGTTCGTCACCGGATTGTAACGCAGCAGCGTGTCGGTCGTCGCGAAAGCAGGTGTGAGCTGGTTCACGCCGCCGTAAACATAGATCAACCCGCCTGCGACCGTGCCATAGGTGTTAGTGCGGCTGTCCGGCAGCGTCGCTCCCGTTGACCATGTGTTGGTGGCGATGTCGTAGATGAAGTTCGTGTTCAGGAGGTTGTTGAAGTCATCGCCGCCCATGACATAGAACTTGCCGTTGACCACGGCCCCGGCCCCCGCTTCGACAACGCCTGGCATGTTCGCACCGCTGGACCATGTGTTAGTGGCGATGTCGTAGATACGCAGAGAATTGACCACGGTAGTGCCGCCGGTAAAGCCGCCGGCGACAAAGACCTTGCCGTTCGCCGCACCGACAGTGCCCTGACCGAGAGCGACGGGCAACGGCGCGAGATCTTCCCATGCGTTGGTTGCCGGGTTAAATCGCGAGAATTTGTTGGACAGGACCGGCGTTGCATCGATAGACTGGCCGCCGGCGATGTAGAGCTTGTTGTCGGTGCCGAGGGCTGCCTGCAGGGCGTAGCGGTTCGGAGGTTGTGCCTGGCCCGATTGCCAGCCGGCAGGTGTGCAACTTGGAGCTGCAGTCGCTGTTGCCGTTGGTGTTGCTGTATTTGTCGCAGTCGGCGTATTGCTTCCGGCTGCGCACGCATTGGCGATCGAAAGGTTGTCTATGCGCCATCCGGGAGCGCTTACTGCTTCGTCTGTCCCCATGCGGAAACGCAGTCTGATGGTCTGGCCCGCGATATTTGAGCCAAGGTTGACCACCGTATTGATGTAACCGTTCGAATTGCCCGACCATGCGAAACGGCCGGCCAATGGGTTGCCCGCAGGCGGTTGGAGGTTGTATATCTGACCGGTATAGCCGCCCGAGACAAAACTACCGCCGACTGCCGGGTCGGTCACGTCGGTAAACACTCCGGCGTTAATATTTGGCGATGAAATTTCCAGAACGCCGCCATCCCAGAATGTGGTGGCGTCAAATTCCGTGTTGAAATTGTTGCGGAAACTCAACTGGGCATTAGTTGAAGTGATCGGAATAGGCGGGCTGTCGAGATATTTGTCACTGATCGTGTCCGCGTCGTCGATGAAAGCGGCATTGGGAGCACTATCAGGAGTTACAGTTGACGTCGTCCACAAGATCGGTGCCGGCGACGGGCCGGGAACGATATTTGTTGCCGTCCAGCCTGCGGGCAATGCCGGAGCTGTCACGCTGTCCCAATTTTGTGAGAACGGCGCACAGGTCGGTCCTGCTGTCGCGGTGGCGGTTGGTGTGGCCGAGCCGGTATTCGTCGCTGTAGCTGTTGGCGTTCCAGTGCCGCCGGCAGTGATCGTGAAGTTTGTGTTGGAAATATCGAAAAAGATGTTGCCGACTGCTTCAACCTTAATTCGAGCGGTGGTTGAGGGCGTGTTCGGAATTAACACAGCTTCGCTTCCGTCATTTGCCGTGCTGGCAAGTAGGACGGTCGGGAACGTATTTCCGCCGTCTGTTGACAACGAGATCTTCACGTCTTCAGCGTTGACCGGTGCATTAATCGTGTTTGCGACGTTCCAGGTTACTGTCTGGAATGTATTTCCGGCGAATGAAACAGCAGTATTCGGTGCGGTAATAGCAAACGGGCCGCTGTTTGCGTCGACAATAACGAACGAGGTCGCGGTGTTGATGCCGCCCGTCCCGGGGTGATTGTCTCGAGCGATCACTTGAAAGGTCATTGTGCGTGTGATCGACGGAAGTATCTCGCCGGTCATAAATCCGCCTGTGGTATTTGGCGGCACATTTGCGCTGTTCAAGATGTGAGTCAACCTGGGGAAAGTGCGTGTTCCGCTGGCAGTCGGCAAAAACGGCCTGAAGATCGGCCGGGCTTGTCCGTCCGTATCCGAGTTCGGAACAACTGTCGCCGCCGCGCCCAGATCATATTCCTGCCAGTCATAAGTTATCGTATCGCCGGGATCTACGTCTGTCGCGGTGGCAGTTAAGGAGAACGGCGTCAGCCTTGGAATGTTAAAGCTGCCCGGTCCGGTCACTGCCGGCGGCGTGTTGCCCGAGGCAGTAGTAACAGCACATGCGTTGCCTGCCCCGGTTTGGCTGAAGGCGACAATTACTTCAAGACTTTTGACATGAAAGGTATCAATACTATTAGCAGCAAGGTCCTGTGGCGGGCAAATACCCGCGTAGGCCATGATCGTGATGCCGCTGCCAGGCTCATATGCGGAACCGGCGGATCTGTTGCCGCCGCCGCAATTTTGTGATGTGCCGTTAAAGGTGTGATTTGCACCCCATTGGTGGCCCATTTCGTGTGCGACATAGTCGATCGCGAACGGATCGCCGACCGGATTGGGTAAACCCGTCGTACCGGCGCCTTTGCTGCCGCCGCAAGGAACACCCAATTGAGCGACGCCGCCGCTGCCTGTGGTGAAGACGTGGCCGATATCATAGTTGGCAGAGCCGATCACCGTGTTCAAATTTGGTGTGTTTTGGTTGAGTGCCGATGTATCATTGCCATAAGGATCATTCGCGGACGTGCAAGCCGTCGAGCCTCCTGGTACGGGGCACGTCATGTTATCGCCCGCATAAGCGATCAAATTGTTGTTCGCGACCATAACCATACGGATCGCTACGTCTTTTTCATAAACGCCATTTACGCGATTCATGATAAGGACCATTGCTGCCAGACAACCGGCGACAGTGTTACCGCCGACCGCAGAGCAATATTCATTGTTGCCGGCCAGAGCGAGTCGGTAGGTGCGCAACTGCGTGCCCGAAATTACTTCGCCGGATGATTGAGGAGGAGCCACAAAGGATGGCAGAATGTCGTTCAAATCAAAACCTTTTGGGGTCGTTATAGGCTCAAAAGTGTCGTCGCCCTTGACTTCGCAACTCAGGCCGTTGCCAGCCCTGGGTTTGTCGTGCTTGTAGTAGCTTACGTAATTGTCAGTGTCACCTGCGATGTAAGGGTCAACGATGACCGTTCCGTTTGGCGAGAGTATCTGCGAGTGGAAACCGTTCGGAAGAAGATCGAAGCGAACATACGCCGTCGGGTCGTCGATGCCGTGGCCGCGATAAGTTGCCCCAAGCTGGGGGAATTTATCGAGCAGCCCGCGTTCGACAACGAGCGAATGCTCGATCGCGAAGCGCTGATAGGACCCGTCGGGCATTGGCAAGCTCAAAATAACGGCCTGGCCTCCTGAAAATTCTTCAGGCGCCGCGGCGAGAATGGCACGCAGAGCCGCTTTGTTCAATCGAAACGTCTCGTATGTCGTGGGCATGCGGGAATTATCAATTCCAGGCTGCTGCAGCGATGTACGCTCGATTTGTTCCCAGACATTATCCTGTGCTCTCTGCGTCGCGATGGCGGCGCTGGACATAAGCAGCAGCGCGGCGATCATAAAAATTACTTTTTGGTTCCACTTGATAAACATAACGAACAGGCTCCTTGTGATCTTGTTTTCAAACCGTGTCGTCTTAATCTCCAAAACGACGGGAAAATTATTACTGACGGAAATTTTATTCGTTATCATATAGAAAAAATGTAGGAATGTCTAACGAATGCGGTCAAGATGAGGAATTTTTTTATCGAGACGGCGATGTTAAACTTGTCATTCACTTATGTCGAACGATCTAACGGCCGCCAAAACATCAAAAAACCTAGCCGCGATCAGCACGCCGCTCACGCCTGGCAAGGCGCAGATGCGACCCTTGACCGCGACCGAACGGGCAGGCTTTGGAATCGCGCATTTTATGAATCGCGGAGTTGCAAAGCGACTAATGACGTTTTGCCAGCGGCATATCGGGTCGCTTTGGATCTATCTTGCTACTTACAATTTGATGAACGTTTTCGGCATCGAGAACGTTGAGTGTACCGATCCCGACAGACCGCTCATTCTTGTGGCTAATCACCGTTCGTTCTTTGATATGTACACGGTTTCGAGCGTGTTGTTCAGACGAACGAAAAGGCCGGTCACGCTTTTCTTCCCGGTTCGCGGCAAATTCTTTTACGACAATCCGTTTGGCTGGTTCGTGAATCTCCTAATGGGCTGGTTTTCGATGTATCCGCCGTTCTTTCGCGAGAGCAGGGAAGCCTCAAAACGCGAATTCGACAAATATTCGATGAGCCGCCTCGTCCAGTTGTGCTCGGAAGGGAGCGGCCATGTCATAGGCTTTCACCCCGAAGGCAAACGCAATCTCTCACCTGACGAATACAGCCTACTGCCGGCGCAGCCGGGCATTGGAAAGGTCATTTACGAAGCCCGTCCGCAAGTAATCCCTGTATTTATTGCGGGACTCGGCAATGATCTAACAAAACAGATACTCGGCAACTGGCTCGGCGGCGAGAAAATTCGCATTTGGTTCGGTGCTCCCATCGAACTCGATGAGTTTTACGCCAAAAGTGACCGCCTCCGCACACACAAAGAGATCGCCGACCACCTGATGACAAAGATCGCCGAAATTGCCATAAAGGATCGCGACTGGAGCGCAGGCATCTTGCCTGCCACGACGCAAAGCGGCGTTACGAACGCGGACTAGTTTCAACTATATATATCAAAACGCTGCAGCTTTAGCTTGATTTCGCAAGTTGGCAGGCAAGATGCTTGCGCTCCAGTCATTTCTGTTCTGTGTTGGAATTTGCTTCAGCAGTGGCGGTTTGTTGGTTCTGTTCTGCTTCCTGTTTTAGCTCTTCCGCGGATTTCCAGCCGGCTTTTTTCAGCAGTTCGATGGCAAATCGAACGGGCACGGCCATGTTGGCCGCCGTATTCTCGGTAAACACGCCGAAGTTGACGCCGATGACCTTGCCGCTCTGCCCGAACAGCGGTGCGCCCGAACCGCCCTCTGCTGTTTTGGCGTCATGAACGATGCGCCGGGCGTCAAGATCGGTGATCGCTCCCTGCGTCGTGAGCGGCACGATCTTTTGCGACTGGGCGAGGAAATTTATCAGATTCTGTCGGGAGTTGCCAAACCGCTGGTTGATGGATTTCGCTTCGGCGTCGTCAACCATAGCCAGCAATCTGTCAGGACCGCTCGGATAACCCATCGTGACGACAGTCTTGCCTACCGCCGTCGACTCGCCGTCGGCGTCGAGCGGCAACACAGGAACCTCCGATGGGAGCATTGTAACGTCAATTGTGCCGATCGCGACATCTTCGCGTCCGCCGAGCTGTTTTACCTTCAGCGCGAAGGGCTGTGCGAAGTTTGGGAAGTAGATCGTCAGGCGTTTTACTCGTGCGCGCCCGTTAGCGGCTTTCATCATCTGCCGAACCTGTTCGTCTTCCTCCCAAGGCTGGACGACGTGGCGGTTGGTTACGATATATCCTCCGCCGACGTGAAAGCCCGTCCCGATAAAATCGTATTCGACAGTCGAGCCGGTGCCTTCGGTAGTCAGGCCGATCTGCGGCGCCTCAGGAATTCTGTTCGGATCCTCGCCCTGCGATGGCTCGAACGGATTGGGCCGAAAACTCTGCGGATCGGCGTAACGCAAAACTTT
>CAZUEI010000118.1:0-6552 GCA_964618985.1 uncultured Chloracidobacterium sp. | reverse complement strand
ACCTCGGCAATTTTCTGCATCGCCTCTTCGCCGTTTGTAACCGTAGTGACGTCAAGGCCTTCGTCGGTAAATGTCTGCTCGACGACGTCGCGAATCGTCACAGAATCATCAGCCAGCAACAGTTTGGGTCTCGTCATTGAGGAAAATCTTATCAGAATGTGGAGTCTTTCCGCGAACTTACTGCAAGCTCGCCAGCCAAACTAATTGCCGCGATCATACTCGATTCATCGGCAATACCTTTGCCCGCTATGTCATAAGCCGTGCCGTGATCGACCGACGTTCTGATCACAGGGAGACCGAGTGTCACATTGACCGCCGACCCGAACGCGAGCGATTTTACTGCTATCGTCGCCTGATCGTGATATAACGCGATGACCGCATCAAATTCGCCTTGTGAACCGCGTAAAAATATCGTGTCAGGAGAATATGGCCCGCTGACGTCGAGACCGAGTGCGTCGCGACAATGTTCGATAGCGGGCACAATCTCTTGTTGCTCTTCGGAGCCAAACATTCCGCCCTCAGACGCGTGAGGGTTAAGCCCTGCAACCGCCAGCCGGACGTTTTTATTTAAAAGTTTACCTAATTCTTGTGCCGAAAACTTAATTAATTCGATGAGTCGATCCTTTTTTACAAGATCGATTGCGTCACGAAGCGAAAGATGAGTCGATAGCAAAACCACCCGCAGATCGCCGCCAAAAAAACTCATTGCGAATTCTTTCGTGTCTGTGAGCGAAGCCAAAAATTCGGTGTGTCCCGGAAATTCATAGCCGCTGAGAGCGATGGCTTTTTTGCTGATAGGCGCAGTGCAGATAGCATCGATCTTGCCCTCGCGCCAAAGTGAAACAGCGGCTTTGATGTATTCGGCAGAAGCCTTGCCTGTAACAGCCTCATCGACGCCGATTGTAAACTCGGCAGGCAAATTTTTGAGATCGAATATCTCTGCTTCGTCGGCGTCGCTGCTGAAAGCCAGGTCTTCCGCAATTTTGCGCAAGAAAACGGCATCGCCAATAATCACCCACCTGCACGAATCCCTTAGTTTTTTGTCCAACAGCGCCTTCAGGACGATCTCCGGCCCGATGCCGGCGGCATCGCCCATAGTTATTCCAATAATTGGTCTTTCTGGCATAAAAAACTAAAAACTAATAACTAAAAACTAACAGTTTCCGAGCCGCTGTCCTAGTTCCTAATTATTAGTTTTTAGTTGTTAGTTATTAACTATCTTAGTCCGCCTGCCGCCGCATAAATGTCGGGACGTCGATGTTTTCGACCGGCTGAAGATCAGGCGGCAGCAATATTTCGGACGCTTTTGTTGCCGAAGCCGCGGCAGCGACCGCGTGAGTGTCCTGAGTGCGTGGTTTTGGCAATTGCATTGAAACTTGAGAGTCAAATCCAGTAGCGATCACCGTAATGCGTATCTCGTCGCCGAGGTCGTCCTTGATGACGCTGCCCCAGATTATGTCCGCATTGTCGTCCGCTTCCTGCTCGATCATGCCGATCGCATCCTCTACCTCGCCAAGCACCATATTCGGGCCGCCGGTTACGTTGATTAAAGCAGCCTTTGCGCCCTTGATCGAGTTTTCCTCAAGCAGTTTGTAATCGAGCGCAGCACGCATCGCCTTTGAAGCGGCATCGTCGCCGCTGCCCTCGCCGATACCCATCAGGGCGACACCTCTGCCTCTCATTACGGTCGTAATATCGGCAAAATCAAGGTTGATTATCCCTGGTGTAATGATGAGGTCCGTAATGCCGCGGGTGGCTTGCAGTAAAACTTCGTCCGCTCGTCGAAACGCATCCAGTATGGTGATCTTTTCCTCAACTTCGCGCAGTTTGGAGTTTGGGATCGTTATGAGCGTATCAACACAACCGCGCAATTCTGCGAGTCCTTTCTCTGCCTGTGCCATTCGCTTTTTGCCTTCGACGGTGAATGGCTTTGTAACGACAGCGACAGTCAATGCTCCCAGTTCGATCGCGAGCGAAGCCACGACCGGAGCCGCACCCGTCCCGGTCCCGCCGCCAAGCCCCGCAGTCACAAAAACCATGTCCGAGCCGTCGAGGATATCGAGCAACTTCTCTGTATCTTCCATAGCGGCTTGACGGCCGACCTCAGGATTTGATCCGGCACCAAGTCCACGCGTCGATTTGCTACCGAGTTGTATTTTCATCGGCGCTTTCGAGGCGTTGAGTGCCTGGAGATCGGTATTTGCCACGATGAATTCGACGCCTTTAATTCCGGCATCGATCATTCGATTCACAGCGTTGCTGCCGCCGCCTCCGACGCCGATAACTTTTATCCGCGCACCAGTGATGGGTGGCTCGTCAATAAACATTTTTATGCCGCTTTTTTTCATTGGTAGATCTTCCATTTCAATAAATTTTGCCATAGCGGAAATTCCGAACTATATTTTGGGAGCTAATTTCAAGGGAACGTAAATAACAAGATATTGTGCAATCGGGGAATCAGCATACAATGATTTGTATTAAAAATCCAATCGCGAAATTAAATTTATCGAAATTTATCGCGAAAATTCCCAAACCACTCGGCCACGCGCCGTGCTGAAGATTTTCCGCCCATGCCTTGAGAGCGCATCTGGCTTCGCATCGAGCAAAGAGCCAGGCCGCAAACTGTAGCCCACTGCGGCCCCTGAACTTCCTCGGAAAGGCCGCCAAAATATGACGGCTCTAGAAAACCCGCGCGCGTGGGTGCATCAAAAACTTGCTCAGCTATCTCGGCGAGACCGCGCACCATCGCGCCGCCTCCCGTCAAAAAAACTCCACCTGAGATCTGCGCCTTTGACGTGTTTGTTTCGCGTGCAACGTGCTGCATCAATTCAACTGCACGCGGCTGCATTATGTCACAAAGAATCTCCTTTGACAGCCCGCGTGTATCGCTGCGTCCGAACGGTTGTATCTCGATCATCTCTTCCCGCTCTTCGTCGTCGAGAAGAAACGACGCCACGCAGCCCCAACTGTGCTTGATCTTGTTCGCCTCGGGAATCGAGACTCGCAAGCCTGTCGCAATGTCCTTCGTAAACAACATGCTGCCAAACGGAAAAACCGCCGTATGCTGAACCGCACCGCGCCCAAAGATCATCAGGCTCGTGATCTCGGCGCCCATATTCACCACCGCGCAGCCGTATTCCCTATCATCGTCGGTCAACACGCTTTCGGCGGCGGCAAGCGGTTCGAGCACAAGCTGTTCAACGTCCATACCGGCGCGGGTCACGGTCTTAATTAGATTTTGTCTTGCCGCACTGGGACTTGTAACCACATGAACCAAAGCCTCAAGCCGCGCTCCGTTCATCCCTACGGGTTCGGTTATCCCATCCTGTCCGTCAACTATAAATTCCTGCGGCAATCGCCCGACAATTTCCCAGCCCGGCGTTAATGGCATCGCGCTCGCTGAATCAACTGCCCGTTCAATGTCATCGTCTGTGATCTCTTTGTCGGGTCCGGCAACAGCAACTACGCCGTTCTTATTTTCGCCGCGAAGATGTTCACCCGAAAGATTGACCGCTGCAGCATCGACTTCAATGCCGCTCACACGCTCGGCCTCGCTGACAGCTTTTCTGATAGATTCGGCGGCAGCTTCGGTCGAGGTGACGACGCCGCGCCGCAAACCTTTCGACTCAGCCTCACCGATTCCGACGATATTCATCTTTCCGTCAGCAGACGGCTCGCCGATCACACACCGAATGCGGCTTGTGCCAATATCCAACCCAACTGCATGTATTTCGCTGCTCATAAAAACTCGCTCAAAAATCGAGATACTGCAAGACGGGATAAATGCCGCCGGCATCAACGCCTTTTACTTTCGCCCCTTTGCCGCTCACAGCCTCGATAGCCATTCGCAAACTTTTCCCAAGATCTTTGCTGGCAAGTGCGACTGTGATATTTCGTCCCGAATCTTCAACAACTGCCACTGGCTCGCGCGGATTGGCAAGATTGACCTCCTTGACACGCGAGGCCAAATCATACTGCTTCCATTCATCGAGCATTTTGCGGTAAACCTTAAGCCTGGCAAGATTGTCGGGCATTGCCTTTTCAGTTTTAGCTTCGTCCCAACCTTGCAACACAAATGGAAAATTCTTGTCGTTTGCGGGGGCCGTGCTCAAAACTGTGCCCTCGGCATCGACAAAAAAATCGCCCGACTTCAAATGCACGATCGCAGCCGGGATGCGTTCGGTCACGTTAACCCGAATGCCCGCCGGCAAGACCATAGAAACCGCTGCCGATCTTACAAAAGGAAATTTCTCGACCTTCGAACGAATGTCGGAGAGGTCGGCGTTCCAAACTCCGCGCTTTTCGACCGAAGAAGCAACGATACGCCGGACATCATCCGCCGAGGTTCGGTCAGTTCCGCGCACATCTATATTCCGCAAGCCAAAAAAGCCCGATGCAGTAGCGGTTCGATAACCTAAAAGGCCGATAAACACCAAACACGCCAAAAGCACGCCACTGATAACAACCGGCACGACAAAATTACCGAATCTCTGTGCGGTCAGTTGTTTGAACGAATGGGTTGAAGCCTTTCGTCCTCTTAAGGACGAGCTTTTTGCCTTTATGCTTTTACTTCTTTTTTTCGCCATATTTATCGAAAGCATTATGCTGATGCAGCACGATTTTTTACGGATTCAAGAATTTCATCTGACAACCGCGTCACATTTCCCGCACCGAGCGTTATCACAAGATCGCCTGTCTGCAAAACACCACAAACTTTTTCCGTTGCCGTTTCAATATCACCGATATACGAGACATTTTTATGGCCGTATTTTTTTATGTTCTCTGTCAACACTTCTGCAGTGATTCCCTCTATCGGGGCTTCGCTGGCTGCATAAATATCGAGAATGAAAAGTACGTCGGCGTTGTTAAACGCGACGACAAAATCATCCATCAGCTCTTTTGTGCGCGAGTAGCGATGCGGCTGAAAAACAACGACTGTCCGCTTGCCGCCGGAACTGTTTTTTGCGGCAGAGAGCGTAGCCACTATCTCGGTCGGATGATGCCCGTAATCATCGACAACCATGATGCCGACTGCTTCGCCTTTGAACTGAAAACGGCGGTTCGCATTCTTGAATCCGAGGAATGCTTCGGCTATTTTCTCGAACGGAATATCCATTTCCAAAGCAACGGCAGTCGCCGCCAAAGCATTATAAATATTATGCTTGCCAGGCACCGGCAGATTGATCTCGCCAAGCAGTTTCTGCCGTTTAGAAACGGCAAATGTCGCGCCAAAAGTCTCGTTGTACCTGATATCGTGGGCCGAAACATCGGCCTGCGCCGTCAATCCATAAGTCACTCGTCGTCGTTTTATGTTTGGGATTATTAACTGAACATTTGGATCATCAAGACAAATTATCGCCGCACCGAAAAACGGCACTTTGTTCACAAAATCGGTGAAGCACTGCACTACGTCATCCATGCCCTTGTAGGATTCCATATGCTCTTTGTCTATGTTTGTCACGACGGCGATCGTCGGGTAAAGCATCAGAAATGAGCGGTCGCTCTCATCGGCCTCGGTCACAAACCAATCCGAGCTGCCGAGACGGGCATTCGAGCCAAGCGTTTCAACCACACCGCCAACAACTGTCGTCGGATCGAAACCCGCGTGGCCAAGTATCGTGGCAACCATCGATGTAGTTGATGTTTTGCCGTGCGTCCCTGAAACGGCTACGGCATACGGCTTCAGCACCATCAACTCGGCAAGCATCTCGGCACGCGGTATTACGGGAATACCTTTCACTTTTGCGGCCATCACCTCAGGGTTGTCTTCCTTGACCGCCGACGAGTACACGACAACCTGCGCATCACCGACATTCTCAGCCGCATGGCCTTCAAAGATCTTGATATTAAACAAGGTCTCAAGCCTGTCGGTATTTTTCGACCTTTTAGCGTCCGAGCCTGACACTACAAAACCAAGATTGCACAAAACCTCAGCGATGCCGCTCATGCCGATACCGCCGATGCCGATAAAATGAATTCTTTTTACGTGTCTAAACATTCATTTTCAACTCTTCAATAATGTCCACCGTCTTTTCCGCTGCATCAGAACGGCCGAGCCGTTTTGCTGCTAATTCCATCTCGTTGACCGTCTCGGGAGCTTCGATCAATTTTTTGATCTCGTTTGCCAGTGTCTCGCCACTCAGGTCTTTCTGAACTATCATTTTCGCTGCACCAGCATTCTGAAGTGCCTCGGCATTTTTTTGCTGATGATTGTCGGCTGCGCCCGGAAACGGTATCATCAACGCCGCCTTCCCCGCAGCTGCAATTTCCGCACACGTTGTCGCGCCGGCACGGCAAATAAGAAGATCAGCCTTGCCAAATTCCACGCAAATATCCGAAATGAACGGCCGCACATCGGCATTGGAAAACATCGAGTCGGAATATGCAGCCTTTATCTTTTCGAAGTCGGCTTCGCCGGTCTGATGCGTCATTGTTAAACCGCCCTCATAACCGGCAAGTAACGGCAAAGCTTCGGCCATTGCATTATTGATTGGTCTCGATCCTTGTGAGCCTCCAAATATCAACAGGTGAAACGCGTCATTACTCTCCATT
>CAZUEI010000117.1:0-6558 GCA_964618985.1 uncultured Chloracidobacterium sp. | reverse complement strand
ATTCTATTATTGCAATAACTTTAAGTTCGATCGCGATCGGCGTCGGTAATTTATTTACCTCGACCGTCGTCCGGCACGGCTGATTATCAGCAAAATACTCGGCGTATATTCGATTATACAAGGCAAAATCGTCCTTCATGTTTGTCAAAAATACCGTCACGTCAACTATTTTGTCCCACGACGACCCTGAGTCTTCGAGGATGTAGCGAACATTCTGAAACACCGACCGGCACTGCGTTTCGATATCGTATGAAATTATTTCGCCATTATCATCGAGTTCAACTCCAGGAATCTTTTTAGTTCCCCGCTCCCGCGGCCCAACGCCCGAAAGGAACAGTAAATTCCCAACTCGCCTGGCATGTGGATACAACCCAACCGGCTCCGGTGCTTTGGAAGAATTAATAACATCGTCGTTCATGAATATCTAAATTTTAGCAGGATTTTCGTGAAACAAATAATCGGTCTCTCAGCCAAGGCTTTAAATCCGTTTAGCGATAAATTGCGAAAATATACTTTTGGGAATAAGATGCGTGATTAAAGGCATCTAAGTATTTTGGAGTTATCTCAATGTTATTTTTTACAAAGATTCTCATCATATTATCGGTTGCTGTTGCAATTGGCTGCAGTATTGCAAATAGTTCTACTGCAATTACCGACCTTAAAGACATCGCACCAACGCCTGAGGTTAAAAACGATGCGACTTCAAAAGGATTGCAGACAGCAGTTTTTGCCGGAGGTTGTTTTTGGGGCGTCGAAGCGGTTTTTGAACACGTCAAAGGCGTGACTGACGTTAAATCGGGTTACGCTGGCGGTGATGCAAAAACGGCTAATTACGACAAAGTAAGCGACGGCAAAACCGAACATGCGGAATCGGTCAAAGTCACTTTCGATCCTGCGAAAGTGACATATGTTCAGCTTTTGACAATATTTTTTTCGGTCGCGCACGATCCGACCCAGTTAAACCGGCAAGGGCCGGACACCGGAACACAGTATCGTTCCGCAATATTTTATGCGGATGAGGAACAAAAGAAACTTGCTCAAGCCTATATAGAAGCAATAAATAAGTCTAAGACCTTTGCAAAGCCGGTGGTAACACAAATTGTCCCGTTGAATGAATTTTACGAGGCCGAAGCTTATCATCAGGATTATCTAAAACACCATCCCGACCAGCCGTATATTGTTATTCACGACATGCCAAAGCTCGAAAATTTGAAACAAAAGTTTCCCGAGCTTTATATCGAAAAATAGCTGTTCATTTCGACTTTTCCGCCCAGATCTGAACAAGATTCACCAGCGTATCGGTGGACTTTTCCAGACCTTTGCGCGAATTGAATTCCAGCTTGCCGTGAAAATTATGGCCGCCGGTGAATAGATTTGGCGTGGGCAATCCTCTGGCTGTCAATCTTGAGCCGTCTGTGCCCCCGCGTATCGGGCGAATTCTCGCTACGACGCCGGCGCGTTTGGCTGCCTCGATGGCGTAGTCAGTCAACTGAGGATAATCTTTTAACACCTCTTTCATGTTGAGATAACCGAGGGCCGAGCTATAGTCGATCTTGACGTTTGGATGTCGTTTTTGAACGTCGGCTACCAGATCCTTTACGGCCTGCTCTTGCGCGGCCAATCCACTGATATCGAAATTTCTCAGCAAAACCTTCACAGTCGAAGTCTCGACATCGATATTGCCGATGTACGGATGCAGAAAACCCTCGCGGCCCTCCGTCGTTTCAGGTCGGTTCGGAACGGCCTTTGGAAAACTGGCAAGAAAGTCGCCCGCCGCAAACGACGAGTTGATCATGATTCCCTTTGCCGTGCCTGGATGCGTATTCCTGCCGCGGAAAGTGACAGTCGCGGTGCGTGCCGACCACGTCTCGTTCGATATGTCGCCGAGCTGCTCGCCATCGACAGTGTAGGCAAACTTTGCTCCCCATTTCTCGATCTCGAAGTGATCCATCGGCCCGCCAACCTCTTCGTCGGGCGTGAAAGCGACCGCGATGTTGCCATGCTTGATAGACGGATTTTGTTTGAGAATATCGACCATCGTCATTATCTCGGCACAGCCCGCCTTGTCGTCAGAACCAAGCAGCGTCGTGCCGTCCGCCGTGATGATGTCGTCGCCAATCAGATTCTTGAGGTCGGGATTTTGCGCAACAGTTATGACCTGTGTTTTATCATTCGGCAAAACAATGTCGCCCCCTTGATAATTCTTGTGAATGATCGCATTCACATTCGCCCCCGAAACTGCGGGCGACGTGTCCATATGTGCGATAAACCCGATCGTCGGTACCTTTGAATTGTCGGGCAGATTCCCAGCAACCATTCCGTAAACAATTCCCTGCTCGCTGATGCGAACATCCGTAACACCAAGCACTTTTAACTCCTTCTCGAGTAAGCGCGCCAAGGCCAACTGTTTCTCGGTGCTCGGAAACTTCCCGGCGTCCTCAGCCGACTGCGTGTCGATCTTGACATAGCGCAAAAATCGAGACATCGCTGTTTCGGTCGGCGGTTTGAGCTGTGCGAAGACAGATAGTGACAATAGGAATGTGATAATTATCGAAAAAATGATCTTCATAATGTATTTAGTTATGGCGAGGACGGTATTCCTCGTAAAAGTTTTTGTAACCGAGAAGCCGGGCAGTCGGTGCCATAATAACGCGCATTGATTTTTGAATACCTAGAGAAGGTCCCTCCGCAATATAAGAATCAGCCTCAGTTCCGTAAACCGAGAGTTGCATCAACATTTGCAGTGTGTTCGGGCCGTTCACGTGGCTATCCATAAACCCATAGAGCTGCGAGAGATGATACCCAAATTCCACCGGAAGCGTTTTCTCATCCTCGCTCTCAACGACAACGGGATCGCTTGTCTCATTGAACGGCTTGTGCTTTGTCATTGGCGGCACTGAGAGGGTCTCGCCTGTGCGTAATGTTCGCTTTTCACCATTGACTAAGATGCTGAGAGTGCCGCTTTTTACAGTAAAAGTTTCCGTAAAAACCTCATGAAAATGCTCGGGCGGCCCGCCCGCATTTGGAGCAACCACGAGCCGCGTGTGAAGCCAGCCATCGTTTATCCCTAATATGGTTTGATCGAAGCCTTCAAATCTGCTGACAAGCTTGTCGCCCGGACGAAAATAGCTTGCGTAGTCAGGTTTCGGCGCTGGAAAAACATAAGTGTCGATGACGATGCCAAAGATCAGATATAACCCAACTAATCCGACAGACCCGGCAATAATTCTTAAGAAAGTCTTTATCATCTTTAGCCAACACCTTAGAGTTTGATGCAAACATTTTTTTCTTCGGTAAAAAACTTCAACGTCTCAAAACCCCCTTCACGGCCGACGCCGCTGTCTTTGAAGCCTCCGAACAATGTCCGCAGGTCGCGGAGCATCCAGCTATTGACCCAGACGAAGCCGGATTCTATCTTTGATGCTACGCGGTGGGCACGCGAAAGGTTTTCTGTCCAAACGCTTGAGGACAACCCGTAGCGAACCGAGTTGGCATAGCCAAGAACTTCTTCCTCGGTATCGAACGGCATGATCGTGACGAACGGCCCAAACACTTCTTCCTGATTCGTCCGGCAATCGAAGGGAAGCCCTTCGACAACGGTCGGTTTGATGAACCATCCATCGGCGCATCTGCCGTTGAGAATTGCCTGCTTTCCGCCAGCCAGGATCGTGCCACCTTCTTTTTGCGCGAGGTCTATGTAAGACATTATCTTGTCAAAATGAGGCTTGGATACTATAGCTCCGACATTGGTATCTGCTTCAAGGGGATCGCCCACTTTGAGCGACGCTACACGAGAAAGAAAATCACCTTTGAACTGCTCATACATCGGCCGCTCGACAAAAATACGCGAGCCGCACAAACAGATCTCACCCTGATTTGAGAACGACGAGCGAACAGTGGTTGCAAGCATGTCTTCGTAGTTGCAGTCAGCGAAGATGATGTTCGGATTCTTACCGCCGAGTTCAAGCGAAAGCTTTTTGAACATTGGCGCGGCGACACGAGCGATCTCCTCGCCAGTCTTTGTGCCGCCGGTGAACGAGACAGCTTTTACGTCTTTGTGAGCGACAATTGCCGATCCGACCTTTGGCCCTGTGCCGTGAACGATGTTCAAAACGCCAGACGGCAATCCCGCCTCGATGCAGAGTTTTGAAAGCAAATATGCCGTCATTGGCGTGACTTCCGACGGCTTTGCGACGACAGTGCAGCCAGCCGCGATCGCCGGTGCGATCTTCCATGTAAAAAGATAGAGTGGCAGATTCCATGGCGAAATACAGCCAACGACTCCCAAAGGCTGTCGAAGCGTATAATTGAGCGCGCCGATGGCGAAAGAGTCGTGCGATTCGTTAGCGGTGTGCATCGCCGCGGTCGCATAGAATTTGAAATTCGCACTCGCTCGCGGGATATCGACTGTCCTCGCAAGCGATACAGGCTTGCCCTGATCGACAGATTCGGCGAGAGCAAGTGATTCGAGATCACGCTCGATCAACGCGACAAGCCGCATCAAAATATCGTGACGGGCTTCGGCCGATGCATTCGACCACGCAGGAAAAGCAGTTTTCGCAGCCTCGACTGCTAATTGCACGTCACGCTCGTCCGAATCGGCAATTTGCGAATACACCCGCCCGGTTGACGGATCGTAATTGTCGAGATATTCGCCGGACCTGGGCCGAACCAATTCACCGCCTATGTAATTTTCGATCTTTAGCATCTAAAGTTTCGCAAACGTCAGTCCCGTCTGCCCTTGATATTTCCCGCCTCGGTCTTCATAAGAAACGCCGCAGTCCTCGTCCGACTCGAAAAATAGTATTTGTCCGATGCCTTCGTTGACATAGACCCGCAGAGGCAGATTGGCGAGATTTGCGATCTCGACAACAAGGCGGCCTGTCCAACCGGCTTCGAGCGGTGTTGTATTAACCAGCAGTCCGGCGCGGGCGTATGTCGATTTGCCAAGCGCGACCCCTGTCACGTTTCGCGGCATTTTGAATGTTTCGACCGTCACGCCTAGGCCGTAATGATGAGGTGGCAGAAGGTAATATTTCGCCCCGTCTTCAGCAATATTAAGTTCTGGCTCGATGAGAGAATATTGTTCGTCAAAGCGTTTCGGGTCGATCTCCTTGCCGTGAACCGACGAGAAAATGCGAAACCCGTCGTCAGCAAGACGCATGTCATAGCCATAGCTCGAACAGCCCGCCGAGATGATGCGCTTGCCATCCACTTCGCGGACAAGCCCGCCTAGAAAAGGCGTTATCATTCCCCTCTCTTCGGCCATTTTCCGCAGCCAAATATCTGATTTGATGGTCATAGTTCCTTACTTTAGGTTGGCTATATTATACGAATTGCCAACTAAAGTTGGAACTAACGGAAACTAATCCCCCAGCATCCACATCCTCAAAGTACCGTCACCAACAGTGAATTTGAGTGATGCTCCGCCTACGCCTCTTTTTGCGATGATCGATCTTTCGGTGAACTGTACTTTTCTATCACGGGATTTTAAGTCGAGAAGCGCGTTTTCGATCTTACCGGAGCGAAGAATGGTGGCGTCGATCTCGGCACTTGCGTTGGTGGCAAATGCAACATTAAGTTCTCCGGTCGCAACCTGAATATCTGCGCTCCGCCCTCGCCAGCCATTGACTCCGAGAGCGACGTCAACCTTACCGCTGCCGACCGTTATGTTTGTCGCGCCGCCGATCACCGAAATGTTGGCATTGGTTTCGAGAAAATTGATCCGCATCGAGCCTTCGACGCCTGAGACAGACAGATCGCCCTTACCTCCGTCGATTTCCAGATCGCAGTAACGCGGAACCTTGACAACATAATCGATGCGCAGCGGCAAGCCCATGAGATTTTTGGGAAATTTCTTCCACATTTTCTTATCGCCGAGCTTATTATAAGTACCGAAACTGACAATTCTGGTTCTGGCGGCTGTTTCTTCTGTTATGAAGCCGGTCACTGTGGCCAATCTATTCAAGTCCGTTTCGCTGGCCGCTTGCAGCTCGATCTCGGCCGTAATTTCGATCTCATTCTTGTTGGAGCCAACTACTCGGACCGACCCGCTTGGGGCTCCCGTGATAGCTACCGTGCCGCCTGCTCCGAACTCGAAGCTGTCGGTTTTTGTGATTGTACGTTTTATTAAAGATTGCGGCGTTTGTGCAAATGTCGAAAGTGCAAATGTCGCCAGAACAGCAAGGAACAATATTTTTTTTTTCATTTTGCTAAGACTTGAAACGTAATGAAATAGACTAACAATATTACGCTCTGATCATTATAACGAATTACTCGTGGTTACCGCCGCAGGAAAGCAATATTACCCCGTTGATTTGTCACGGACAAAGCAGCGCTGCCGCTTCCGAAACGGCCGACGATGCGGCGTCCGTCGCCAAATCTAAAGTTAGGGTTTGCAAACGGCCCAAGCGAGATATTACGGGTCGAAGGAGCCGTTGCAACAAGGCTAAATGACGAATTGAACGGGATGCGAAGATTTATGGTTCCCAGACGTGATGTAAAACGGTAATTGCCGTTGTCCAAAATTTCTCCGTCAAAAAAAATATCGCCGATGCC
>CAZUEI010000116.1:1264-6624 GCA_964618985.1 uncultured Chloracidobacterium sp. | reverse complement strand
ATTTTATGACGCCGGGCGATTATGACGGCGACGGCAAGGGCGACATTGCGGTTTGGCGCGATACCAACGGTTTCTGGTACTGGCTGAGCAGTATGGACGGAACGTTTCACGCCTACAACTTTGGCACCACCAATGACGAGCCTGTGGCGAGAGATTACGATGGAGACGGAAAGACCGATTTTGCGGTGGCCCGCCGCACGAACGGAGCGATGATCTGGTACATCCAGCATACTGTCGATACTAATTATTCGGCCATACAATGGGGGCTCTCGACCGACTATACGGCTCCGGGTAATTATGACGCCGATAACAAGTTTGATATTTGTGTTCAGCGTCCTGGCGGTTCGCCGACCGCACAGGCAACATTCTATGTTAGGAAAAGCACTGACAACGGCGTTATCGCTCAGCCTTGGGGCGTCAGCAATGACCTCGTCGTTCCTGCGGATTATGACGGCGACGGAATAACCGATTTTGCCGTCGTCCGCGAAGGCGCTACGCTGACCTCGAACTTGACCTGGTATGTTCTCAAAAGCTCTGACGGCGGTGTGATCGCCGATGTGTTTGGGCTTACAAACGACGATGTAAATGTTCAAAACGATTATGACGGTGATGGCAAAGCGGACATAGCGGTTTGGCGCAACTCGAACGGCACGTTCTATTACCGGAGAAGTTCGGACGGTGGTTTTTCGGCGTATCAGTGGGGAACGGCAAATGATTATCCTGTCGCGAGTTACGACACGCACTGATCTGTCAGGCAGTTTCTGAACATCAATGGTTGAAGGCACATTGCCTTCGGCCATTTTTGTTTATGAGTTTTTAGCATCTCGATGACCGATATTCAAACTACGATAAAAACAGCCTTTCCGCAAAAATGCGTGGTTATTGTCGGCGACCTCGTGGCTGACCAGTTTCTTAATGGAACGATCTCGCGAGTTTCGCGCGAGGCCCCGGTCTTCATCCTTCGCCACGACCATACTTCAACATTTCCCGGCGCGGCTGCAAACACCGCCGCAAACGTTCTTTCTCTTGGCGGCAAACCGATACTTATAGGCTTAGCCGGACGCGATGCAAACGGCGATTTGTTGTTGAATAAGTTGGATGAAGTCGGCGTCGATATTGCAAATATCGTGTCAGACAGTTCTCTCAGGACAACTACTAAAGTGCGCGTTTTGGCCGGACAGCACTACGCTGCACGTCAGCAGGTTATACGCATCGATTATGAAAATTCGGCCTCAGTCTCAGATAAGTTAAGAGAAAAACTTCGCGAAAATCTGATGGCCGCCGGCGCTGATGCCGACGCGATAATCATCTCCGACTACAATTGCGGAACTATATCCAGTGACATTTACGAGACGGCAAGAACGATCTCCATTGAACGAGGAATTCCCCTTATCGTCGATTCGCGTTACCGGCTTTCCGAATTTCCAAATGCTTCGACCGCAACGCCGAATCGCGAGGAGGTCGAGAAGATACTCGGTGAGAACTTCGCGGCTGAAGACTGCGCACAACTTCGCGAAAGCTTGGGTTACGATGCCCTCCTGGTAACCAATGGGAACGAGGGTATGCTTCTTGTTGAGAAAGATATGCCACCGCTTAACATCGACGCGGTCGGGTCAAAGGAACCGGTCGATGTTACCGGAGCAGGCGATACGGTGATCGCGGCTTATGCATTGGGCCTTGCATCCGGATTGAGCTATGCGGAATCTGCGAGAGTTGCCAATCACGCCGGCGGTATCGTTGTGATGAAAAAAGGAACGGCTACAGTAAGCATAGACGAATTGTGTGAATCGTTGATCTCCAATGCAGGTTCATCAATATCGAGGCCTGCCAAACAGTCTAATGATGCGTGACCATTTCGCACAGATTCTCGATCGCGATGGCGTTGTGCGCGAGGTGTCACGAGCCAGAGCCGGCGGAGCAAAGATCGTTTTGGCAAACGGCTGTTTTGATCTGTTGCACGTCGGACACGTTCGATATCTTGAAGGAGCAAGAGCTCTTGGAGATGTGCTTGTCGTTGGAGTTAATTCCGACAAACAGGCGCGTATTCTAAAGGGCGAAGGGCGACCGTTTATGTCCGAAAATGATCGTGCGGCATTGATCTCGGCGCTTCGGTGCGTGGATGTGGTGACGATCTTTGATGAGCTGACTGTCGAGGAATTGATCCGTGCGATCCGGCCTGATTTTCATGCAAAAGGGACCGATTACACGAAAGAATCTGTGCCGGAACGTGAGATCGTCCGCGAATGTGGAGGGAAAGTCGTTATCGTCGGAGATCCAAAGGATCATTCGTCCTCAAATATTATCGAGACCGTGCGGCGAAAGAATTAGACGATGTGGAAGGCACGCACCAAGGATGATCTGATCATAGAGGTTTGGGAAAAGCTTGATTGCGAAAATGTCGGGGCCGTTGAGATCGAAGCTATCGAAACCGTTGTTGCGGATCAATACGGAGAGTCGGCCGTCGACTCACCGATGGTGATCGCTCGGTTGCTTGCCGATGAAGGTGCAGAGCTTCGTCATCCCGAAATAATGAAGCTCTACGTTGAGCGGGCATCTGACCGTCCTTACGACGGAGCATTGCGAAATATTGTCAGGATAGACGACCTGAAAAGCACGCTCGCGTCGATCCGCAATTTAGAAAATCTGCGGCGAAAATATGTAGAGGCAAATGATAAACAAGGATTAAGGCTCCTTCGCGAAACAGCGATTCGCGGCAAGCAAACCGCTGCAGAAGCAATCGAAAAGAAAGATCTCGATGAGACAATGCGATATGTAAATTCCGAGATCGCCCAATGGTTCACGGTCTGGCTGCAGACACCGGAAGTTTTTGAAAGCTGGGTCACACTTAGACAACGGTCGCCTGATTTCATAGAAAAGTTTGGTTCTGATAAATAATGCGCCGTTTTTATGCCCCAATCGAAAATTTTGCAGATAACAACGTGACGCTTGATGCGGACGAAACCCGTCACCTGCGCGATGTGCTGCGTTTGCATGTTGGCGATGAGGTTTCCATTTTTGAAGGCACCGGCCGCGAATTTCGATGCACTATACTTGAAATTGGAAAGAAAGGTACTTCGCTAAAAGTCGTTGAAAATATTCAGCCGGCGTCACCGGAATCCTCTTTCATGATCACGCTCGCGGCAACTGTTTTGAACGGCGAAAAATATGATCTGATCATACAAAAAGCAGTTGAGCTTGGAGTGTCCACTTTTATTCCGCTGCATACCGTTCGTTGCGATGTAAAGATAAAAGATGCCGTAAAACGCATGAGCCGTTGGCAGCGCATCGCTCTTGAGGCTACAAAACAATCAGGCCGCGCAAAGCTAATGCAGATAAGCGAACCCGTCGCGTTTGAAACATTACTCGCAAACCAAAAAGACGAAAATGTCGTTTTGTTCTCTGAGCGAGACGGCAGTGATCTCTCGAGCGTTAAACCGGAAAAGAAAATAACTGCCGTGTTCGGGCCCAAAGGCGGTTGGGATGATGCCGAATTAGAAACGGCAAGAGCAAATCGGATCAATGTAGTTACGCTTGGCGGCAGAATCCTTCGTGCAGAAACCGCTGCAATTGTAATAACCGCGATTCTTCAACACAGGTTCGGAGATCTGAATTAAAAGTCAGCTTTTTTAGGCCTGTAATATGCCTGTCCGCGCTGCTTCAGTTTTGCTTTTGCGCCCAAAGCGTCGATGAATGTAAGGAGCAGATTCTTATCGTTAAATTTGAAGTTTGCAGTTCCTTTGGCGTCAACGTCTGGATCGTCAAAATTGATAATCAAATATTTACTTTCAGTTGACTTCAAACCAGCCAGCCCGGCGCCCGGAAGCGGCAATCGGCTGATAACATTTCCTGTTTGGGACGTATGCTCTTTGACGTCCGGGTAGATCACGATAATAGACGTATAGGGGATCGAAAATATTTCCCTGTTATCCTTGCGATAAAACACCACGCGCTCGTTTGCATCGTCGAATTTGAAATATCCGGTTTCCTTTCCCGTTGATCCAAATATGCCGCCGTCGTATCGAGCTTTGAATGACTCGGGCAACGTTTTAGTTGATTGGTTCGGAGTCTTATCAACCGGACGCGGCTGGGCCTGAGCAAGCGCCGAAAAGCAGAACAAGACGAAAGTTACAAACAATAGCTTTTTCATATATTGTATAGACGCATTTCGATCGCCGAAGGTTGTTATTTTGCCGCTGAGAACTCCAATTTATTAATATATGGCTCAAGACGCTCTTTTGCTATCCGGACATATTCTTCAGAGATCTCCGAACCGATCCACAAACGCTTTAATTCCTGAGCCATCTTCGCAGTCGTGCCGCTGCCCATAAAGCAGTCATACACAATATCACCTTCGTTTGTCCATGTAGTTATTTGATCGGCCACAAGCTGTTCGGGAAAGATCGCCGGATGCTTGAATGCAATTTTATCTTTTGATGACGATGTGCCTACGTTATAACTAAAAATATTGCTTACTTTCCTTTCAGATTTGATCTGGCGTCCGATGTCTTCGTCCGGCACATTTCCGCGGCCTTTGCCCGTAATGCGAAAAGCTGTAATTTTTTGACCAGCGGATTTCGTCGGCTCCGTAATTGGATTAAACGTCTTTGGCTGGCCCTTGCTGAAACAGAACATATATTCAAAGGATTGGCGATACCGCTTACCGCAATCGCTTGGGATCGGATTGTTCTTTACATATAGCATTGTATCGTGAACCTTAAATCCTACTTCCTGAAACGTGAGCGCGTGACGAAAGCTCGTCAACGTTTCATCTCCGTCAACGGTCCTATCGCCGACTACCCAAATCACAACACCACCGGGCTTTGTCTTTTTATATAAACCCGCCGCGATTTCCTCGACCGGAAAATGATAACCATTATAGTCGCGCAAGTCGTCATACGGCGGGCTTGTGATCGTCATATCCAGAGACTCGTCCGGCATCCGCTGCAAAGTGCTTATGCAGTTTTCGTTATAGATCTTGCCAAACTCCATAATCGCTAAAGTGGCCATTTGGCCAGAAATTCACTCAAAAATTCCTTTTCCGTTTTTTGAGTTTCGTTTTCGAGAAATTCACGAAACTGTTCCTGTTCGTTGTGATAATCTTCTTCTCCGATCAGTCCGGCAAAATACACAAGCCGCAGCCAGACCAGATAAGTATTCAGCGTGTCGATCTGGTTGTATTCGACGATCTTGGTTATGTCGCGTTCGAGCCAAAGATCGGTGACCTGATCGCCTTTGACGTCTATCTTGCCCGGAAAGCCGCAGAGTTTTGCAAGCTCGTCGAGCCGTGGCATCATCGCTCCGCCGGAGAACCGTTTGATGAGGTCGAGGTGAGCTTCGCTGTTTCTCGCGTCAAAATAATC
>CAZUEI010000116.1:0-1164 GCA_964618985.1 uncultured Chloracidobacterium sp. | reverse complement strand
CGGTCGCGATTAAAATGTGTCTTTCGGGACAAAAATGCTATGGACACGACCCGCGAAAACATATATTTCAAAAACGGACGCGGCATTGTCTCGGCGTTATATTGCGGCGAATGCTCCCACAAACGCTGCATCGCCTCAAGTTCAGTCGTCTCGTCGGGCAGGTCGAAGAGCCGTTTTGCACCGGCCGCATCGGGAACCCATTCGAGATCGTAAAACAGAGCAAGTTCTGGGATCGGATTTTTTAGCATTGTGATCGGAGAAAATTGTTAATCGAGATTTTACCATAACTGCGCGTCCCAGAAAATTTTCGCTGCAGAGATCACAGAGGTTAGTAAAATAGGCGCGTCCCAGAAATCTCTCGCTCGGCAAACACCCTCATCTACTAAGGTGTCTGCTAAATCAAAAATGCGCGTCCCAGAGATTTTTTCACCACAAAGGCACGAAGGACACAAAGAAGAATCACAAGCTGTGTCACACTGTGATACAAGGTGCGTCCCAGAGAAATTTTCAACGCAGAGCAAGCAGAGATCACAGAGGTTCTTAAAAGCGCGTCCCAAGGAGTTAGGCTTCAGGAACCCAGTCGCTATCGCTCCCGGTTCTGGCTGCGCGTCCCAGAGATCTTTTAACCATAAAGGCACAAGGGACACAAAGCAGACCTCAAGTTGTGTCACACTGTGACACAAAGCGCGTCCCAGAGAATTTTCATCACTCTTCCTTGAATTGCCTGAATTGCCACTAGCTTTAGCTAGTGGCAATTCATAAGGACATCAAAAACAAAGCGCCCATTTTGGCTCATCTGACAAGATGCCGTCTTTCACTCCGGCTTTTGTCAAAACAAACCAAGACCCCGGTCACTACCGTTCCCGGTACTGACCTGCTGGCCAGCAACGCATTGCCGGTCCGTCCCGCAAGATCAAACTTAACCCTCGAGAGTTTCTAATTTATCCGGTCCGCATTCCGAAACAGGCCGAATGTTTATGAAACGAGTATTTTGATCCCGGACGGCAATTTGCCTCCGATTGGCTCACTATTTAGTTGTCAAATATCCAGCGTTTTAACGAAAAATTCCACAAAGACAATTCACCATAGCATCGAAGTTAGTTTTAGGGAATACCAACTTTCCGGATATGACGTAACTTTCCGAATATGACGCAACTTTCTTGA
>CAZUEI010000115.1:0-6664 GCA_964618985.1 uncultured Chloracidobacterium sp. | reverse complement strand
GTCCATTGCGACTTTTTGGAATGTGGAATATCGTACTGGTCTAGAATTCTAAAACACAGATGCTCAACCAAATCGTTGATCGTTTTCGGTCTATGATAAAAGCCTGGACTCGCCGGGAGGATGCTGGCGCCTGCGTGAGTGAGCTTCAACATATTCTCAAGATGAATTGCATTATACGGTGTCTCACGCGGAACCAGAACTAATTTCCTTCCCTCTTTCAAACAAACGTCCGCCGCCCGATGGATGAGATTAGTTCCGGCACCTGAGGCGATCGCACCCATCGTCCCCATAGAGCACGGAACGACGATCATTCCTGCCTGCTTATTAGACCCTGAGGATGGCTTTGCCGCGAAATTGTCGAGCCGCCAAAAACGTATCAACTTTGAATCCTCTGGCAAACCGAGCCACGCATTGATCTTTGCAGTATCTGTTTCCTTTAGATTCGCACCCATTTCGACTTGCGCGACCGTCACCGCCGTGCCCGAGATGATCAGATTTATCGTCTCGACAACGCCGCTCGCGGCCAAAAGCTGCAATGTCCGGTGAGCATAGATCGAGCCCGAAGCACCTGTGATTGCGACCGTAAGCTCCATATTTTTAAGGGTTTAGTAAAACGAAAAGTCGATCGGCCCAGTCGGAGCGGGAGTTTTTTAGTATCTCGTATTGCACCTGTGCCATGTCGGTGTTGCCGAGCTTGATGTAGGCGCGGCCGAGGTTGTATCGGGCTTTTTCAAAATCGGGATTGTAGCCGAGGGCACTGTTCAGTGCCTCAATGCTCTCCTCATTTTTTCCGATCTCAAGATAACATTCTGCTAAGTAATTGTAGGTTTTTGCGTCGGGCTTATAGATCTTTAGCTGGTCAAAGGCCGTGGCTGCGTCAGAATAACGCCGTTCCTTGAACAATGCGAGTCCGAGCCTTTCGATGGCATTGACATGGTCGGGTTTGATGGCTATCGCGCGGCGATAGGCTAATATCTCTTCAGCGGGGCGGTTTATCTTGCCGAATGTCAGGCCGAGCGAATATTGAATGTCGGGGTTACTGTCATCAAGATCGATCGCACGCTTGTAAGCCTCAACTGCATCTTTATATTGGCCGAGAGCATAACTCGACGCGCCGATATTCACAAATGTGGCCGGCCATTCGGGGCGAAGCTTTGCCGCCTGTCGCGATGCTTTTAATGCGTCGGCGTGACGGCCGAGCACGCCGTAGCAATATCCTGCCTGATACCATGCCTCGGCATAATTCGAGTCGGCTTCGACAGCCTTTTCAAAATACGGCAACGCTCTGGCGTAATCGTCACGCGAAAGCTGCGCGAGGCCCTGCGAATAAAGCCGCTCGGCGGACGAACGCTTGTTCTTTTGGCTCTCGGCGCTAAGCGATGAAAAAGATCGAAGATCGTTGATCCTGAGCTGAGCAATGCGTTCGGCGGGCACTGCGAAATTGAGATTTTGCCCCTCGGCAGCCTGCAAAGTTGCAACGCCTATAACCTGTCCGGCCATGTTCACGACCGGCGAACCGGACGAGCCTGGCGAGATCGATGCCGTGATCTGAATGATCTTGCCGTAACCGGAAATTTCGCGCACGGCCGAAACAATGCCGTTCGAAACGCTACCTTCGAGTCCATACGGATTGCCGATCACGACGATCGACTCGCCTTCCTGCGGAGCGGAGCGGACTATCGGCAGCGGAATTGCCAAGGCTTTTGGAACATCGACCTGAAGTAGTGCAAGATCGCCTTCGCCGTCAACGGCCAAGACGCCCCGGACAGGGAATTTCTTGCCGTCGAGAAGATGTATCTCAACCCGTGATGCGCGTTCAATAACGTGCCGATTTGTGATAATGCGGTCCGCCGCAATAAAAAAGCCGCTTCCGCGTGAAATAGTATTGTCCTTTGAATCAAACGTCTCTATCGCAACAGCCGACGGCTTGATGCGTTTGACCAACTCCGGCAAAAAATCCTGCGCCCTCGCTGTGCCCACGAAACACACGAAAAACACGAAAAAGAAAAGGGTTATTATTTGCGGACCAAGTTTCATTATAGCAACCGTTAATTATATGTCCTTTTGCGCTGACTACCAAACTTTTTGCGCAAAAAGACGCGGGCCGATCACGGCCCGCGTTCATTTCGATCAATATTAGTGACTATTGTATTATCCCGTTGCCATCAAGCGCGGTGTAAACGTCATTTGAATACAGGCCGAGCCATTTGTCGTAATTCGGCGTTTGGAAGATCACGTCGTAAACCTGCGCGTTGAGGCTCTCGAGATCGCCGGAGCCGCGTCCGCGATTGAGCCATTCGTATAATTTTGTGTGAAAAAGAAAATCATTCCGTGTCGTATCAAGCGCGACAAAACTGTCAAGTTTCGTAAATAACGCTTTGAATTCATTCTCGTTCAATCCGGTTTTTGCGTTTTGACGGCGAATGAAAGCCACGCTGTTTTCGTCGATCTTCTGATCGGGTGAGTAAAGTTTTGAAAGTTTGTTCCAGTCGTCGAAATTCACTGCCGGCTCGAACTTTGCAAAATCGTCATACACTCGCAGAATAGAATATTCGTCAACAACAATTGCTTTCGAAACGGCCATCGGCGCGGCTAAGATCGCGAGCGATCCCGATCTTGTCTCGGTCATCTTGACGCCGGATGTTTCGATCGTTTTATTACGGTTTTGAATGATCCGATCAAAATTCATCTTGCGGAATTTCATCAATGAAAGAGCCTGCTTCTCTTTTGGTAAACTGCCGAGAGTTTTATTCATCTCGCTTGCATGGGTGATGTAGTTGAGAAACATAGCCGGACTGTAAAGGCCGGGAATCGCATCGATTATCTTGCCGTCACTGTCGAGAACGTAATGAATGCTGTTGCCCGTGATCGTTCGCTCGATCCTGCGCCCGTCGCCAAAATCGATAGTGATCCGCGGAGCGGGACGAACAGATTGCCAATGCAAAACGTAATTATCGCGAAGATATTTCGAGATGTCGGCGTTTGAATAAAGCACCGCTCGAAACAGTCGGCTGTTCGCGCACGAAAATTCCTCGTTCAGGTTTCCCAGCAACCGCAGTGTCAGGATCGGCTTATTTGCTGCTTTGGCGATGCGTTTAGCTTCGTCGAGATCTGTGTACCAATAAAGGTGCGAAGCATAAGCGTCCTTTTGCATCGCTACGGTGTCAACAGCACTGGCAATGCGACGCCAATTTTCATCCGCTTCGCCCGTTTTGCCGAACCGTTCGATTTCGGTTGCATATTTAACAAAAAGCGCGTCGAGGCCGACTGATCCCATTGACCGAAGTTCGTTGATCGCGGCCTTTGATGTCGAAGAATTGTCCGAAACCACCAGCGTTGCAAGCTCCTCTACCGACTTTCCGGTCGCAAAAAGTGTTGACGAAAGAAGAAGAACCGCCACAATAAGAAAGGAATATTTGATTTTCATTAGTTTGCTCCAAAAACGAGATTTACTAACCGAACGGTGGATGCTTGGACTTCTTGCACGACTATTTCGTTGCCCGGCGAAATGCAAAAGCCCGCACGTAAGTAAGGGCGGAACACGCAACGTTGAATGTATCGCCCTTACTTACGTGCGGGCTTGCGCATAGAAAATCACAGAATTTTGTTCTAGACCGGGGAACGGCTAGAATTAAACGAAAGAGGAATAGATTATGAAGATCGCATTAGCTGCCGACCACGCCGGTTTTGAGGAAAAAGAAAAGGTCAAAAAAATGCTTGAGGAGTTAGGTGTCGCCTTTGAGGATATGGGCACGTATTCTTGCGACGCGGTCGATTATCCTGATTATGCTCGTAAAGTTGGCGAGGCCGTTGCAGGCGGGCAGTTTGATCGCGGCCTTCTCGTTTGCGGGTCGGGCACAGGCATGGCGATAGCCGCGAATAAAGTTCCGGGAGTTCGAGCCGCCGTCGCCTGGAATGAAGACATCGCCCGATTATCACGACAGCACAATGATGCGAACGTGCTGTCGCTACCTGCCAGATTCGTGCCTCAGGACGAGATCGACAAGATCGTAAAGGCATGGCTTTCCGCCGATTTTGAAGGCGGCCGTCATGGGCGCCGCGTCGAAAAGATCGAGCAAATAGAAAAGGACGACTTGACCCGATAGAAAAAGGGGCGTTTGCTGTAGTGCTTCACCAACCATATTTTCCATCCTTTCCGCTCGATCAATTTGTCGAGGTATTTATCTATTTCGAAGGCGTTTATCACGCTCATACTGTTGACCGGTTTTTGCCGAATGGCGATGTCGAGATATTGATCGATTTTCACGACGCTCCGCAATACATTTACGACAACCACACCTTAAAGGAGATACAGGCTTGTCATCATGTGTGGGCTTCGGGTTTGAGGACCGAGCCGATCACGATACCGGCTGGTAACGGATCGGCAATGATGGTCATTGCTTTCAAAAAGGGAATGGCTGCTCCGTTCTTTCCATTTCCGATGGATGAGATCAGGGATAGCGTCGTTGATGCCGACCTTGTCTGGGGAAGTGATTTCGGGCGGCTGCGTGAAAGATTGTTGGCCGTAACGGACATTACTGAACGTTTCAAGATGGTCGAATACTTTCTGCTGCGCAAATTCCGTTCACGGCTCGATCTGAATCCCTGCGTTGCGTTTGCCGTCGGCGAGATGACCTCAAGGCCCGACGCGCTTAACATAGCGAAGATGAATGAAAGGATCGGCTATTCGCAAAAGCATTTTACCGAGATGTTTCGCCGTCAGGTCGGCGTAACTCCGAAATCTTACCTGCGGATAATGCGTTTCCAAAAAGCAGTGAAGGCTATCGACGATGCTGGCGATATAAATTGGGGCACGGTTGCTCTCGAATGCGGCTTTTATGACCAGGCTCACTTCATTAATGATTTTAAGCACTTCTCTGGATTCACGCCTGAACAATACACAAAGATGCACACCAATTATCAAAACTATATTCCAATAGGCTGAGGTAAATTTTTTCCAATACAACGTGGTCTCATAGCGGATAAGATCGTCACGCTATGGAAAATTTTTACATCAATCACATCGCTGTTCTTGTATGCGCCGTTATGAGTCTGGTCATCGGCGCCGTTTGGTGGTCGCCGCTGATGTTTGCCAAAGCATGGCAAACAGAAAACGGCCTGACCGACGAGCAATTGGCAAAAGCAAACCCGCTCAAAAACTTCGGCCTTTCGTTTTTGCTCGCATACTTGATGTCCTACAATCTAGCCTTCTTCCTTGGCTCGCCGGGCACAACATGGCAATGGGGCGTCGCTGCAGGCCTGCTTACCGCGATCTGGGCTGTTGGCATGTTCATTATTATTGCTCTTTTTGAGCAGCGTTCATTCAGGTATATCGCGATAAATTGCGGATATATGATCGTCTATTTTGCGGTGATCGGTTTTATTTTAGGAATTTGGAGATAGGAAATGGCACAGAAAACATCGGGCGAATTTGAAAAGGAATTTATGGACGGGCTGAAAGGCTCAACGGGCAAAAACCTGGCCGCGTGGCTCAAGATCATCGACGGCTGTGGCACGAAAAAACGCAACGAGGTGATCGCGTGGCTAAAAACCGGACATGGCTTTGGCCACATGAACGCATCGCTGCTCGCAGGCATTCATGCAAACGGCGGCAAGCCTGTTTATGCGAGCACCGACGATCTGCTCGAAAATCAATTTGCAAAAGCGGCGGAGATGCGGCCGCTTTATGATGAATTTGTTTCGTTTGTTGGGAAAAATTTCCCGGCGGCGTCGATACTGCCAAAGAAGACTTACGTCTCGGTGCTTGAAAACCGCGAATTTGGAGCGGTCAACATTAAGCCAAAAGAACTGCGGGTCGGCCTCGATCTTGGTGAACGGCCATTTGACGATAAGGTTGAGAAGGCGAAACTCACCGGCCCGATGCCGCGGATATCGCACATGGTCGTAGTTACGGATTCCGCCCAACTGGACAACACTTTTGTAGATCTGTTGAAACAGTCGCGCGAGCGCTGCCACTAAGCGAGCGCTTTGCGCAGGAACGCGATAAGCGGGTACATTTCCTTCATCGTTTTGACGAGATCTTTCGGAAAATTGGTGTCGGTCAGCGTCTTGTTACTTTTGAATTCGGTCCACGCCATGAACTCTTTGAGTTTTAGGTATTCGATAGCTTTGTGGTCAGGATCGAAGCCTTTTGGAGCAGATTTGAGAGCATCGCCGCGCAGTTCGCCGAAGGCATCAAGAAAACTCTTTTTCTCGACGATCTGTAAAAAATCGACGGTGTTTCTTGCTATCGCGTTGCGTATCTTGAGAGTTTCAGAGCCATCGGGAATGTGCTTGCCGCCGGCGACAAAACTTTTGTCGGGCTCTAGATGAAAATAATATCCGGGCTGCATCGATTTTCGTCCGCCGGGGCTGATATAGGCTCCGAGATTTGTTTTGTATGGGCTTTTGTCTTTTGAAAATCGAACATCGCGATAGATGCGAAAAACACAAGATTTCGGATCGATAGCGGCAACTGCGCTGTCGAATTTGCCGACCTCGCCGATCAGGAAACCGGCGAATGCTGTCATATTGTCCTGAGCGGCCTCAAACGCTTTCTTGTTCGCCTGAAACCATTCGCGGTTGTTGTTTTTATTGAGTTTTTTTAGAAAATCGAATGTCTCTTTTGTCAGCATAATTTTGTTATCATAGCACGTTGTTAATT
>CAZUEI010000114.1:0-6687 GCA_964618985.1 uncultured Chloracidobacterium sp. | reverse complement strand
AGATGGTCGATCTTTTGGAAATGGTCTTCCACATGGGCCTTCAGAGCTGGTGTTACTTCTATGTGTCGTCCGGTAAATTCAAAATTCATGTTTTTTCTCTCTTTGCTTAGTATGACTGAATCAAACAACTGTCTTACGCTCCCTTGAACCGGGAATATTCATCTGGTCGCGGTATTTTGCGACCGTTCGTCTCGAAAGCTTGACGCCCTCATTGCTCAAAACGCGGACGATCTGGTCGTCGGTCAGAGGTTTTTTGGTATCTTCTTCCTCGACCATTTTCTTTATTCTCAGCTTGAGGATGCGTGTCGAAACTTCTTCACCCTCTTCATTTAGCATGCCTTCAGTAAAGAAACGCCTTAACTCGATGACGCCCTGCGGCGTATGAGCATATTTGCGATTAACCACGCGCGAGATGGTCGAAAGGTGCATGCCGATATCGGCAGCGATATCCTTGAGCATCATTGGTTTGATATGTTCCACACCTTTATCGAGAAATTCGCGCTGCCGCGAGACTATGCATTCGACAACTCGATAGATTGTCTGACGCCGATGCTCGATATTTCTCAGCAGATCGACCGCCGACCTTACCTTTTCCTTAATGAAGTCCTTGGTTTCTTTGGTAGTGTCGGTTTGATCAAGCAATTTGTTGTAAGTCTGGCTGATGCGAAGCCTAGGGCTGCCGTCATCGGCAAAGTAGATCACATAATCGTCTTCGAGCTTTTCAACATAGACCTCGGGTGAGACAAAAATCGCATCTTCAGCCGCATATCGTCTGCCGGGAAAGGGATCCAATTGCCGTACCTTCTCAAGTTCCTCATCAAGAACGTGCAGATCAACGCCCGTGTTTTTAGCGAGATGCTGCAATCTGTGAGGCTGCAGATCTTCCAAATGGTTCTTTACCAGATCGGCGGCCAGGCTGTCGCCCTCACCTGCCGATTCCAATTGAGCCAACAGACATTCGTTGACATTAAACGCTCCGCATCCGACCGGTTCGAGCTTCATTACAGCCTGTCTTGCAAGTTCAACAGTTTCTACCGATGTGCCGCACATCTCTGCTATTTCTTCGATACTGGCTGACAAACGCCCATCCTCGTCCAGATTGCCTATCACGAGAATTGCGGCTTCTTCAGCCTCACTGCTCAGGCTGAGAAGGTGCAGCTGCCATTCGAGGTGCTCGCTCAACGACGGCGAATGTGTCAAAAACTGTTCAAAGCTCGGTGCATCATCTTTATATTCGATCTCTTGAGTTCGGTAGCCGGGATCAAGATAGTCCTGAAACTCGCGCCCATAGTCGATCTCATCAAAGGAATCTGCATTTTCGGTGTGCGCATCGTCGTCACCTTCGATGTCGGTGTTGATGCGTTCCTCGTTGCCGTTCAGGCTCGCACCTTCAGGGACTATGCCTTCGATCTCCGCGAGATGGTCGGTGCGGGCCTCAGAGACGGCATCTGCTGAAAGGTCCGCAGTGTTCTCGAAGTCTACATCCTCCCCGCTTGAATTTTGATCAAGGATATTATCTCCGATCTCCTTGACCTCTTCGCCGGGCTGGACTTCTTCAAGCACCGGGTTTGCGACCATCTCCTGCTCTATCAACTCATTCAACTCGAGCGAGGTCATTTGCAGCATTTCGATACGCTGACGCAACTGAGGCGTCAAAACCATCTTTTGCTGTAATTGGTGTGTAAGCCGTAGAGATGACATATTCCGGGCGGAAATCTAACAATTCGATGGCGGCACCGAATCGAGCATCGGTGATGCCTATTAGAATTATACCGAGTTTACATGAAAAATAACAAAAGACTTCGGTTCTACAAGGTAAACCTTTCGCCCAGATATAGACGCCGCACGTCCGAGTCGTTGATAAGCTCAGTAGGATCGCCGGCACGGAGTATTTTGCCTTCGGACATGATATAAGCCCGGTCAGTGATGCCCAGGGTTTCGCGGACGTTATGATCGGTGATAAGAATGCCAATGCCCTGTTGCTTTAGATACAAAATGATCTTGCGGATGTCGTCAATGGCGAGCGGATCAATACCCGCAAACGGTTCGTCGAGGAGAATGTAGCGGGGATTGGTCGCAAGGCAACGTGCGATCTCGACACGCCGGCGTTCACCGCCGGAGAGCGAATCGCCGCGAGTTTTTCGAACATGCGTGATGCCGAATTCTTCCAGCAATTCCTCTAGCCGTGTAAAACGCTCCGCTCGAGGCATTTTCATCGTTTCAAGAACCGCGAGAATGTTTTGTTCGGCAGTGAGTTTGCGAAAAACGGAAGATTCCTGCGGCAGATAGCCGAGTCCCAGCCGAGCGCGGAGATACATCGGAAGCCCGGAAACGTCGTGGCCGTTCATCGAGATCGACCCTTTTTCAGATCTTTCGAGGCCGACCATCATATAAAACGTGGTTGTCTTTCCTGCGCCGTTCGCCCCAAGAAGACCGACAACTTCACCCGGGGCAACTGAGAGACTAACATCGTCAACCACTCTTCGGGCTCCGTAGGTTTTCTGAAGATCTCGCGCCGAGAGCGAGTCATTATCGAATGGCGGTGAATTTCCGTTTGAGGCGTCAGGCTTCATTGTTTGTATTTATTTACCCTGCACCTTGTAAACAGATCTGTTCCTGGCATTGGACGATTGTTTAGTTTTCGATTCGGTGACAACGCGCTTTTCTCGCATAAAAAAAGTCAACTGAGCAGATTGAGACGAGCCGTTTACATCGTCTTCAACGACGGCGGGGTTGCCGCGAAGTATCGCCGTTTCATCATTTGTGGTGTATTGCAGCCAGTCACCGGTGCCGCGGCGTCCGGGCTGAGTAACAACGACATTTCCCTCGGTGACAGTTTTCGAGACCTCATTTTTTTCATTCAGAAAAACATCGGCCAAATCCGTCGTGATCCTATCGGTGCCCTGTCGAATGTCAACACTCGTTCGGTATTGAAGCAGTCGAGTGTCGCGAAAGTATGTCATTGTGACTGCGGACGCAAAGACCGGAACAGTCGAGTTAGTGCTCTTTTGATTTACCTTGGCGTTGTACGCGACGCTCTGCACACGGCCCTCAGCAATGAACTGGCCTTCATTTTGCTTGATGGTAAACTTGTCGCCTCGAACGTAGTTGTTCTCCTGCCAACCGCGTGCATTGCCGGTATAGACTGCTGTTTCGCTCACATGATCAAACTCGGCATTTTCCGAGGTGACAAAAACAGGTTTGTCCGATTGGCTGAATGGAGCAGCATTCCCCATCTGCTTAAGGCTGTAGTATGTTGTGCTTATTTTGCCGTGAAGGTACGACCTCTGACTGCGAGTGTCCCAATCGATCTCACGAGCCTTTGCCCTGTATTTTGAATCCCAGGCAGTTGGTTCGGCTCCTCTTAATCTGATAGTTTCGTCAGATTGCGTGAACGTCATTTCGGCAGCGACAGCATTGTGGTCGAGTTCGGTAAATTTTGTGTTTCCCGATGCGTTGAGCATCTCGATATCTTTAGTGCGTTCGCTGAATTGAGCCGTTAATTGATCGGCAACCAATGTCTGTATGCCGTGTCGCGATTCTGAGACCGTCGGAACTCGAACCGTCTTTGTCTTACGCCCGCCTGTGCAAGTTTTGGCGTTATTGCCGGTAGGATAAAACTCACAATCAAAACGTGGGGCGTTGATCGTCGTTTTATAGTTTTTCTTCGCGGCAATGAGCGGTTCTATATACAGCTCGGCATTGCCGGCGGCCTCGGTGCGACTGATGTCTTTGCCGTTTGCATTAAAGATCGTCCTTACAACATCGGCGGTGACACGTTTATTTGAGCCATCGGGCAATCCGCTGGGAGGGTTTAACTGAATGGTCGTCCGCCCGTCCGTCCTTAGCTTGTCAATGAGACCTTCGCCCTTAAACAACATGCCAATACCTCGCACGGCGGAGACAATAATCCGCGAATATTCTTTGCTCTCATTCGGGATGATCTCGGCGTTGCTTTGCCCGATCGCATTAGCGTCTTGGAGTTGGCGCAATTCGTTGAAAGCGGCATTCAATTCTGGTGCGGAGATAGTCGTTGTTCGTTCTGTCGTAGTTTGCAGGGCAGATGCGTTGCCGCGGATGACGGCGTCTTTTATTTTTTTATCGGAAAACAGGATGGCGCTTAATACATCACCCTTAAGATAATCACCGCCCTGCGTGATCTCAGCGCCGCCCGTCAATGCAAGTTTTCCAGCGGATTGCTCATACATTGCTTCCGAAGCGGTAATGTCGGTCGACTTATTATTCGCGGTCGTAACAATATGGGCACCATTTTTCAACTCAAAGTGGTCGGATTCCTTGTCGTACAAAGCGTATCCCGAATCAATAGTTGTCGACGCCGCTCCGGATTCAGAGGAAACAATATGGACGTTTTCGAAAAGCTCAAACTTTTTTAATTGAGAAGTCTTGGCATCGTCGCCGCTAAAAAAAACCGCCGCGCGATCTGCACGGACATTCGTTGTTTCTAAATTACCAGTTGATTTAGCTTTCGACTCGATGTTTATTGCGACATTGTTATGCAGATCGATCTTGTTGGCTGTCTGATCGAACGAGGCCGAACCGGTGTTGATCTTCGCGTACCGGACATTCGATCTTGCAAGCTCGGGCGATTCAAAAGCCTCGATCTCGACATCCCTGAGTAATTCGATAAGTTTTTCACCGATCTTGACTGTCGCGCCGAAAGATTTACCCCGAATATTGTCACGTTCAAATTCGACGGCCTCGTCGGCTTCGGCGGTCTCATTCTTTTTCGTGTAGGTTATGTTGTTGGTTTTTACTTTTAGCGCCTCACGGGTTTCGATCTGCACATTACCTTTCAGATAGGTAGTGAAATTCTTATCCTCTTCGGGAATATAGAGGGCTGATTCGGCGGTCATTTTGTTGTTGAAAACGCCGTCGTTATCATAGGTTTCAAGATAGACATTCTCGAGTTCCTGGTGATTGTCGGAAAACGTTTTAGCGTAAGTGGCCTTTATGTAATATTTCGAGACGCCGCCGTCGGATTCGAGCCTTTCATATCCATTTACATCAGCCACGACATCAGTCGAAAGCTGCGTATGCTCACTCTTTAGTTTGAATGGGGACTTTGAACGTTCGCGATAAAAACCGACGACAACCGTAAAGATAGTGACGGCAATTACACTAATGGCGGCAATGCGGAAATATTGCGGCAATTTTGCCCGCAACCGGTATTCGTTCTGATTGTGAAGTTCCTTTTCCGGCACTTAAGCTAATTATCCGTTCTTAAATCTTCGACTACAAGCTGCAAACGAGTATTTCCCTGCCATGTATTCGCTTCCGCGACGTAAGCTAATTCGATGCGTGAATTGGGTTTGAGAGTTTGCCCCTTTGATCGCTCGACGCCGTCCCACCAGACTGCTTCGAACTGCTTATTGCCGTCGCTAATTAGCTTTAATTTCAGATGTTTGTCCTTCATAACGAAAGGTTCGTCGCGAAGGACAAGGTTTTTAGTAAGGAATATGGGTTTTGGATTACCGGCACCGAACGGCTCAAAAGCAGAGAGATCTTCAACCATTTCAAGACTGAGGGTATCGGAAGTCACTACTGCATCGATCAACAACTCAGGGGTGCGTTTGTCGGGCGGTATCTTCTCATCGGCATATTTATTGAGACGGGACCTCAATTCTTCTATATTCGATTGTTTCGCTTTCATCCCCGCAGCGGCGACATGGCCGCCGAATGATTCCAACAGATCCGACACTGAACCAAGAGCCTCAAACAGGTCAAATCCTCTAATGCTGCGTGCGCTACCCGTAGCGATACCATCTTCCAGCGAAAAAACGATCGTCGGCCTATGGAATCTTTCGACAACACGCGAAGCGGCGAGTCCGACAACGCCTTTATGCCAACCTTCTCCGGCTACTACTACAAAAGTAGGATTTGGAAATGTTGATGCTTCAAGAATTGCTTTTTCGGTCACTTCCTTTTGAACTTTTTGACGTTCGCGGTTGTGGCTGTCCAGAAGATTTGCGATCTTTCTCGCACCGCCAAAGTCGTCTGCCTCCAAAAGCTCTACTACATGGGTGCCGACCTCCATTCTCCCGGCTGCATTGATGCGGGGGCCGATGCGAAAACCGATGTGCATACTTGTCATATCAGACCGGCAATCGGCAACTTCCATAAGTGCTTTAAGGCCCCAGTTATTTGTCTTAACAAGATCAATCAGCCCAAGAGCGACGATCGCCCGATTTTCGCCGGTCAGATCAACTACATCGGCAACAGTGCCGATGGCCGCGATCTTTAGAAGCGCAGGGATTTCGTGTTCAAGGTTATATTCCCGTAGGAGCGCATGTGCCAGCTTGAATGCAACGCCAACACCCGCAAGGTTATCGTCAGGATATTCGCTGTCGGGATGAAAAGGATTTATCAACGCCACGGCGGGCGGCAAGATGGTATCATCTTTGATCTCGTGATGGTCGCATATGATCGTATCCATGCCGATCTCTTTCGCGCGCCAAACCTCGTCGAAGTTAGACGTTCCAGTATCGACACTAACAAGGAGCGTGTATCCCTCGGCTCTTGCGGCTTCGAGTGGCTCGAAGTTGATCCCGCGATTTTCCGTAAATCGGTTTGTAATGTGGTAGCTCGTTTCAAGCCCCAACAGCGAGAACGTTTTTCTCAATAAAACTGTGCCCGTGGTGCCGTCAACGTCAAGGTCGCCCCAGATCA
>CAZUEI010000113.1:0-6702 GCA_964618985.1 uncultured Chloracidobacterium sp. | reverse complement strand
CTGCCGCCAAAGAATTCTCTCAAACGCACCGAGACGGAGCACTTTGATGAGATATTACGGCTTTTGCGTTCGTCGATAAAAAAACGAATGATGTCCGATGTGCCGTTCGGAGTTTTTCTGTCGGGCGGCGTCGACTCAAGTGCAAATGTCGCGTTGATGTCCGAACTTATGGATCGTCCGGTCGATACATTCACCGTCGGTTTTCAAGATCACGCATATCTTAACGAACTGGAACAGGCACGCCGCATTGCAAAGATTTACAAAACTAATCATCACGAAGTAATGATCGGCGATCAGGAGTTTAACGATTTTCTGCCCGAGCTTGTCTTTCACCAGGACGAGCCGATCGCCGATCCTGTTTGCGTGCCGCTTTATTATGTTTCAAAACTCGCCCGAGATTCAGACACTATTGTCGTCCAGGTCGGCGAAGGCGCTGACGAGATATTTTCGGGTTACGCAAATTACGTCCGCAATCTGCGGCTATACGAAAATTTTTGGCGCTATGCCGAACGGTCGCCTGCTTTCGCTCGCCGAGCAGCAGGACGTTCGACTGCGGCTGCCATCAAAGCAACCGGGCGCGGCCGCCTTCTGACCGAACTCGCTCGACGGTTGGGGGCGGGCGAGCCAATGTTCTGGGGCGGAGTGGTCGTTTACGACGACTCGATTAAGCCAAATGTTCTCAGTGCGCGAATGAGAGCCAATCTGAATGGTCATTCGTCCCTCGCGGCAGTCGAGCAATACCTGAAGCACATTGAACGTGAACGCCCCGATTCTGACTACTTATCACGGATGACCTATCTTGAATTAAAGCTGCGCCTTCCTGAATTGCTGCTGATGCGAGTCGATAAAATTACGATGGCGACTTCGGTGGAGGCACGTGTGCCGTTCCTCGATCATCATCTAGTAGAATACGCAATGGGGCTGCCACGCGAACTAAAGGTAAGCGGAAAAACCGGAAAGCACATCTTAAAACGAGCACTCGAATCTATACTCCCGTACGACTTGCTTTATGCAAAAAAACGCGGTTTCGGGGCTCCGATCCGCGAATGGTTCCGCACCGGCCTCGGCGAAACATACAGCGACGGCCTGATGAATTCACCAATTTGGAAACGCGATTATTTCGACCGTGATTTCGTCGCGAAGATGCTCTTTGAGCACCGCGCCGGCCGCGCCGATTGGAGCTTTCATCTTTGGGCGCTTTTGAATTTAAGTCTCTGGTATGAACATTGGATCGACAACGGCTGAGTCCGGCGCGGCGCGATTTTCGCGTCACGTCGCACTAACGCTCGGCGCCAAGATCGTCATCGCTGGCGGCAGCCTGCTTGCCGGCGTCATCGTTGCCCGTTGGCTCGGAGCGGCGAGTGTCGGCATCGTGGCGTCGCTTAACGTTATGACGCTACTGACGATCACTTTTGGCGGAATCGGAATGCCCTCGGCGATAACCTATCTCGTCGCCCGTGACCGGCAAAGAATGAGATCGATGATGAGCAACGCCGTTGTCTTTGCCGCCATTGCCGGAGTTGTTCTAGCGCTTGGCCTCGTTGCACTGGCACGGGTAAAGCCTGATATTTTCGGCGACATACCGACTCAGTTGATAACGATCGCGGCGGTGGCGATACCGTTTCACCTGCTTACGCTATTTTGTCTCGCTACATTTCTCGGCCTCGGCGACATCAAACGGTATAACATTCTCGATCTGCTCGCCCAGGCTTTTTTATTCATCAATCCACTTGTTTTGTTGTGTCTCTTTGGATTGGGTTTGTTCTCTCTCATTTCTGCAAATGCAATAACTGCTGCCGTAATAAGCCTCCTTACACTGCCGGTCTTGTTTCGAGCAGCAAAACCTGCAGAGACCGAACACATCCTTAGTCTTGATAAGCATCTCTTGGGCGAAATGTTGCGTTACGGGTTGAAGTTTTACGTAGCAATGGCCGCAGCCGTGATAATCCTGCGAGCCGATCTATTGCTTGTAAATTACTTCCGCAACGCAGCTGAAGCCGGCGTCTATGCGGTCGCCAGCCAGGTGGGAACGCTTTTAATGATGCTACCCGGCGTCATCTCAACTGTCCTGTTCCCGCGCGTCACTGAAGCTCGTGATGCAAGCGCCGATATGACATGCCGTGTAACGCGGCACTCAGCTTTGATACTGCTTGTGGTTTGTTTAGCCGTGATTCCTGCTGTGTTTTTGCTGCCTGTGTTGTATGGCCCTGCATTTACCGATGTCCCGTTCCTTGTCCTCCTGCTATTGCCCGGCGTTTATCTTCTGGGAATGGAAACGGTGCAGGTTCAGTATTTCAACAGTCTCGGCCTTCCGTTTGCGATCCCAGTCTTTTGGCTGGTTACGATGTTGGTGAACGTTACGCTCGATCTGATTTTTATCCCTCGTTATGGAGCATATGCCGCCGCCGTTGTTTCGAGCATTTCATACGCGCTGATGTTTGCTCTCGTCGCCGCTTATTTTCGTACGAAAACGTTAAAGCCGTTTTCTGAGGCGTTTATCATTCAGCTGTCGGAGATTCGCAGTATCGTCGGAGGCGTGTTGAAACAATGAGAATAGTTGTCATCACGCTCAGCGGTGACTCCGCCAAAGCAACTGAAACGCTGCTAACACAATTTTCTGATGCCGAGATAATTGATGCTCCGAGATCAATGCTTGAAACCGGAAGTATGATCGAGCGACTTTCGGCTTTAAAAAACATCAAGCCCGACATTTTCGCCGTGGTGACCGAAAGCCTCGACTGGCAATTCGGCCAGTGCGCTCTGATGCTTTTCGGCGCTCTTGCCGGCGCTCGTCATTCGATGATTATCGACGCTCGCGGTAAGGTGCGGTCAGGAAGCCGCTTGAGCGTTATCGTAAAAGCTCCGTTTCAGATCGCTCGAAGTTTTATTCGCGGCAAGATTGCTGTTCTGAACGCTCGTAAGACCCTTGACCGTTTAGAACAGAAAGTTAAAGGTCCCGTATTAAATGCCAGACGATCATTGAACAAAAAAGCAGGAAGCGTCTCAGTAGTCTATCTTCGTGCAACGCCTGCCGCGGGGACGCAGCCCGGGGGAGCAACAAGCCACATCAACGGCGTCGTAAAAGCACTGCTCAGTTTAGGAACCAAGGTTACTTTTATCAGCAATGATGAGATCGCCGGGCTGGACAAAAGCAAGGTCACATTTCATAAGGCCGAGCCCAATCCCGACATCATGCCCCGCTCGGCCTTTGACATATTCAACGGCGCGGCATTTTCTTCGGATGCGACGAAACTTATCACTGCCTCGCCCCCGGATCTTGTTTATCAACGCTACTGCCGTTTTTCGTGGGCAGGTGTTGAAGCAAGTTTGCTTGCGCGAGTGCCTTTGTTTCTCGAATACAACGGTTCCGAGGTTTGGATCGGCAAACATTGGGATAGAACAGAAAAGCTCGATCTGCTCGAACGCTGCGAACGCCTCAACTTGCAAGCCGCCCGCCGCATATTAGTAATCTCCGAGGTCGAAAAAAATAACTTACTGAATGCTGGTGTTCCGGCAGAAAAGATTATCGTCAACCCGAATGGCGTTGACGCTGACGAATTCCGTCCCGGTGTCGGCGGTCAAAAGGCACGTGAAGAATTAGGTATTGCTGCAGACAAAAAACTTGTCGGCTTTGTAGGAACGTTTGGCCCCTGGCACGGAGTTTTGGCGCTTGCCGATGCTATCGCCCTCACGCCAAAGCAAAGCAATATTCATTTCTTGCTTGTCGGCGATGGTAGTTTGCGCGCAGAGGTCGAAAACAAACTTCGTGATTCCGGGGTTCGAGGCCGCGTCACCTTCACCGGTGTCGTTTCGCACGAACGTGTGCCCGTGCTTCTGGACGCTTGCGACATTCTTGTCTCGCCGCATGTGCCCCTCACCGACGGCAAAGATTTTTTTGGCTCTCCGACTAAACTCTTTGAATATATGGCGATGGGCAAAGGAATAGTGGCAAGCCGCCTTGGCCAGATCGGCGATGTTTTGACTCACGATGAAACAGCTTTGCTCGTCGAACCTGGAAACACAAAACAATTGAGCGATGCAATACTAAGACTGGTAAGTGACGAGACATTATTGTCCCGCTTGGGCAAAGCGGCTCGAACTGCTGCAATCGACCAACACACTTGGCAACAAAATGCATCTCGAGTACTCGAGACTTTTGATGCTTTGGACGACGACTAATCTCTTGTTTCACAGAACTATGAAAATGACTAACGGGAACGAAGCGACAAAACGAAGTGCGTTGTGGAAGCGTCGAATTCCAGTTTTATTGTCGATCGTGGTTCTCGCTCTCTGCGTCCGGTCTCTCACTGGTTACTTCGTCCGTGAACATTTTAACGATGCCGGATGGTTTCAGTTTGGCTCCTATAACAATTTCGACAGACAGGCACAGGATATTCTTGATGGAAAGGTGGCACCTTTCTGGATCGATGACCCGACAAGGACCGATCTCATGGCATATCCGCCCGGACAACTATGGTGGATGGCTGCCATTTATTATTTATCAGGCGAACGATCACCTGCATCGGTTCAGGCAGTGCAGATCGTCATCGACTCTTTTTCTGTTTTATTGTTAGTTGGTATAGGCGTAACAGCATTTGGCTGGCGCGTCGGGATTGCGGCGGGTATTTTAGGCGCATTGTCTCCGCTTCTCGCTTACAGCGGAGCGACCCCAAACGCCGATGCACCGACGAGCTGGTTTGTCCTCTCGGCTGTATGGTGTTTTTTGTTGGCCGCAAAACGGCAGAGCCTTAAATTTGCTATTGCCTCGGGGAGCTTGCTGGGCATTGCGTGCTGGCTCAGGGTCAATCCGCTTTTTTTGACCTTGGTTTGTTCGGGCACTTTGTTTCTTCTTATGAGCGTTAGCTGGCAACGGCGGATGATGTTAAGTGCCGCCGTCTGTTTTTCCACTTTTTTGATCATCTCACCGGTCGTCTTTCGCAATCTCGTCGTCTTTTATCCCGAATTAGCCCCGACCGGGCTGCACGTTGGGTGGAACCTGCTTGCCGGCATAGGAGAGACCGAACGCGGAGCAGAGTTCGGCGCTCCCTGCTGCGACGCCGGCATCATAGAACAGGACCGTATTGCAATGAACTGGCCCGCCGATAAACCACTCGCGTTATCCTATCCTGACGGCATTCGCCGCGATCGTGAAAGAGGGCGTCGGGCGATAACGATCATTACCGCACATCCAGGATGGTATGCAGGTGTCATGGCCCACAGGTTGTGGGGACATCTGAAGTTCGCCGGTGACCCTGTTCCAAACGTGGGCACTATGGGTTTTAATGTTACGCCAGGTAAATCGCTGCCGCCCGAACGTCAAAACGGCCTGCTCGCTTTTGGTGTCACTATGTTGGGCTCGATACAAAGCCTCTGGCGACACGTCGCATTACCGCTAATGATCGGCGGTATTTTTTTTGCGTTTCTAAAGGATCGGCTCTCGACTTGGCTATTGCTTTGCACTATTCTCTACTATCTGGTGACCCTGGCCGTTGGACATTCCGAAATACGCTACGGATTGCCGATGCAAGGGATATTGATCATATTTGCAGGTGTGGCCGTAAATTCAATGATAGTTGTAGCCCGATCACGACTGCGATCCCGGCCTGAGATCAAAGAAAATGGACATGGAATTAAATAAAGGAATGGCTGCGGACCTGAACGAACTTTCCGGGGCTTTGCCAAAAGAGATGCAGGAGCATCACTATCCAATACTCTACGAAGTTGAAGAAACTCATTGGTGGTATCTCGGGAGGCGCGAATTGCTTGCAAGTTTTGTTTCCGACATAAAAACCGATCTGGGAATGTCCGATCTCCGAATTCTGGATGTCGGCTGCGGCACCGGAGCCAATCTCAAAATGCTTGCCGAGTTTGGCACGGCCGAGGGTGTCGATCTTTCTCAGCAAGCTCTCGATTTCTGCCACGAGCGCGGCCTCGACGGAGTCAGGTATGGCGAAGCTGAGAGTTTGCCCTATCCCCCTAATTCGTTCGATCTTGTCACCGCCTTGGATGTGCTCGAACACTTGGACGATGACAGTAGTGGGTTGAATGAGATCTACAGGGTCTTGCGTCCAGGCGGGCGAGCCCTTCTGTTTGTACCGGCTTTTATGTTTCTGTGGGGTGTTCAGGATGATGTGAGTAACCATCGTCGTCGCTACACCCGGCCAGAATTGAAAAATGCAGTCACAAAAGCCGGACTCGATGTCGATCTTGCGAGCTATGCAAATTTTTCTTTTTTCTTTCCGGTTTTGGCAGTTCGCACTCTCATGCGGCTGCTAAAATTACGCGCCGATTCCGAATATGGAATCAACATTCCCGCAATGAACAAGATCTTCGCAAAATTATTTTCGTCGGAACGCTTCTTTATCAAACGAAACTTATTTCCATTTGGTGTTTCGCTTTTGTGCGTCGCCAAAAAGTCCGATGCTTAATCCTTATCGTCGTCACCTGAAACAGAAACTGATTTGATTATGTAGGTTGGCCTCTTCTTTGCCTCGTCGTAAATGCGCGCGATGTATTCACCCAAAATACCGAGCAGGATCAACTGAGTTCCGCCCAGCAAAAGTATCAAGGCAACCGTCGAGGTCCATCCGGCGGGTAATTGATTATTGATCAGGCGGGAAATAATTGCGTATGCAAGGTATCCGACGCCGCTCAGGCTGACAAGAAATCCGCAATACACAGCCATCCGAAGCGGCATGCTCG
>CAZUEI010000112.1:0-6773 GCA_964618985.1 uncultured Chloracidobacterium sp. | reverse complement strand
GCTGCGCGTCGGAATCCGACTTCTGACCGGTTAAACGCTTATGCCGTTCCCGACTAAATCTCTCTGGTTTGCCAACGGCATTTCGATCCTCGGCAACGTCAAATGGCATTACAACATGGTCGTCAACGCTCTGCCGCGAATCGAAATGATTGCCGTGAATGAATGGTGGTGGTCAACTTCGTGCGAATGGGCAGACGTCGTTTTCGGGGTCGATTCTTGGGCGGAATTAAAACACCCGGACATGACGGCATCGGTAACAAATCCGTTTCTGCTTGTGTTTCCCAAGACGCCGATCGACCGCATCTTTAACACTATGGGCGACATTGAGGTCTATGCGACCGTCGCATCGAAACTCGCCGATCTTACAGGTGATAACCGCTTCAATGATTATTGGAAATATGTGCGCGAGGGTCAGACCGACATCTATCTCCAGCGGATCCTCGACAACTCGACCAACACGAAGGGGTATCAGTTCAAAGATCTTCACGACAAGGCAGTCGAAGGAATTCCGTCGATAATGATGAGTCGAACGACGCCAAAGAACGTCGGCTACGACCAACTTGAGGACGCAACGCCGTGGTACACAAAGAGCGGCCGGCTCGAGCTGTATCGGGAAGAAGATGAGTTCATCGAGGCGGGCGAGAATTTGCCCGTTCATCGAGAGCCGGTCGATTCGACCTTCTATGAGCCGAACATCATCATCTCTGCGCTGCATGAGGCATTGAGGCCCGCACAGCCGGAGGATTATGGCGTCAAACGCGACGACCTTTCGTGCGAAACGCGGTGCGGACGCAACGTCGTTTACACATGGGCGGAAGCGAAAAAGACCGCCCATCCGTTGATGAAGGATGATTACAAATTCATTTTTCACACCCCGAAATACCGCCACGGCGCACACACTACTCCGATCGACACCGATATGAACGCGATGCTCTTTGGGCCGTTTGGCGATGTTTATCGCCACGACAAACGCTCGCCTTTCGTGACCGAAGGCTACGTTGACATCAATCCTGCCGACGCCCAAGCGCTCGGCATCAATGATGGCGATTACGTTTGGGTGGACGGCGATCCTGAGGACAGGCCGTTCCGCGGCTGGCAAAAGGACAAGAAAAACTACGAGTTCGCACGCCTGATGTGCCGTGCCCGGTATTATCCCGGCACACCTCGCGGCGTCACGCGTATGTGGTTCAACATGTATGGCACGACGCCGGGTTCACAGCAAGGCCAGCGCGAGCGAAAGGACGGCCTTGCCAAAAACCCGAGGACAAATTATCAGGCAATGTTCCGTTCCGGTTCGCATCAATCGGCAACACGCGGCTGGTTGAAACCGACGTGGATGACAGATTCGCTCGTGCGCAAGGGGATGTTCGGCCAGTTGATCGGCAAAGGCTTTGCTGCTGATATCCACTGCCCGACCGGTGCGCCGCGCGAGGCTTTTGTAAAGATCTCAAAAGCCGAGCCCGGAGGCATCGGAGACGAACCTTTATGGCGACCCGTCAAACTTGGCATACGGCCCCGGACAGAGTCCGACGCGATGAAGAAATATCTTGCAGGTGAGTTTCTTAAAAAGAAATAGGTAATAAATGGACGCATTCAAGCTACATCTGATCCTTAATTATTACCCTGCGATCGGGTTGGCCGTCGGCACGCTGATGATGATTGGCGGTTACTGGCGACGCAGCGATGGAATGAAACGTAAAGCGATGAAGCTGTTCATAGTTATGGCTGTTTTCACCTTCCCTGTTTATGTGACGGGCGAGATCACTGCGGCTGACGGAGCTTATGCAGGCGTTACCGCTGAGAGCCTCGCTCGTCACAAGGGTTTCGCTCGGCCCGCTTTTTTGCTTATCGAAGCAACAGGTATAGCGGCCATTGTCGGCCTGATCATGAAGCGGCGCGGTGCAAGAGCGGCACGATCGGGAATACTTATAACACTTGTGCTGTCGGTGATTTCCTGCGGCGTCGTTTTGACGACAGTATATCTCGGACGGCAAGTAAAATGGGCGGCAGCGCCGGCTGTGCAAGCGATCAGATAAGAAAAAGTTAGTACTCGGAGGAAAAACTATGGCACGCGTAAACAACTGGCAGCTCGGACGAGAGATGTCTTACTGGTATCCGGAGAGCCGCCCGGAGAAACAATTTGCCGCCGTCTTTGACACGAACAAATGCATCGCGTGTCAGACATGCACGCTCGCGTGCAAAACGACCTGGACCAGCGGCAAAGGCCAGGAGTATATGCTGTGGAACAACGTTGAGACCAAACCCTACGGCTTTTATCCGCTGGCTTGGGATCTCAATCTGCTCGAAATGCTCGACGGCCAGCAGTGGAGCGAAAAGGACGGCGAGCATGTCTATGACGGCAGCACGATATTTGAATCGGCACCGGCGGGCGAGCGCGTCCTAGGCTGGCGGCCCGGCGATGAGGATTACGCTTATCCGAATGTCGGCGAGGACGATTGCGCGGGTGGTGTTGACGGCGGAGCAAGTCTGGAAATGCCGCATCAGATGGCTTGGTTCTATTACCTGGCCCGCATATGCAACCACTGCACATATCCGGCGTGCCTCGCGTCATGCCCGCGTGGTTCGATCTATAAGCGGCCTGAGGACGGCATTGTATTGGTAGATCAGGGCCGCTGTCGCGGTTATCAGGAGTGCGTCCGCGGCTGTCCTTATAAAAAGGTCTTCTTTAATCCGATGACATCCACGTCGGAAAAGTGCATCGCCTGTTTTCCGAAGATCGAACAGGGCCTTGCGCCGCAGTGCTTTGAGAACTGTATCGGAAAGATACGAATGGCGGGCTTTCTGAACACACCCGACAAGGCTCAGGAGGATAATCCGCTCGATTATCTCGTCCATATCAAGAAGGTCGCCTTGCCGTTGTTCCCGCAATTCGGGCTTGAACCAAATGTTTATTACATCCCTCCGATCCATGTGCCGACGGCTTTTACAAAACAGATGTTCGGGCCCGGTGTTGACAAAGCTGTCGAGGTCTATCGCAACGCGCCGAACGACCAGGATCTGACGAGCTTGTTAGGCCTCTTTGGTTCGACCGCGCACATAATGCGCAAGTGGAAACGCGTCGGCGACAAAGCCATCGGAATGGATGAGAACGGCAATGAACTCGTCAATGTGCCGTTCAAAGAGCCGGTGCATGTCCGCCCGGCATACGACAAGCTTTATCAGATCACACGCACCAATTGCCCGTGAGGAGGCTGCTGTTTATGCGATTGTTAACATCCACAATTCTAATAAGTTTGCTGTTGTTCGCCGGATGCCGGCGGACACAGGTGGCGACCGCCGAGGTCAATGTCGCACAGGTCAAAGAGATAACTCTCGATCCGAATTCGGCGGCTTGGGACAGCGTGTCGCTGCATGTGTCCAAGATGATCCTGCAGGATCTGGTCGATCCGCGACTGATGGAGCCATCCACCGCCGAGGTTCAGGTCAAGGCGATCACCGATGGCGCGCAGATCGCCTTTAGGATCGAGTGGCTCGACGCAACACAAAACGATATACCCGGGCCAAAACATTTCATCGACGGCTGCGCCGTTCAGCTTCCTGCAAAGATCGAATCGAGCGTGCCGGCACCGCAGATGGGTGAAACCGGCAAAACGGTTGAGATCTCGTTCTGGCGAGCTGACTGGCAGGCGATAGTCGAGGGCCGTGCCGATGCCATCACCAGCATTTACCCGAACGCATCGGTCGATCACTATCCATCTGAAGCCAAGTCGCTGGAAGGCAATCCGCAGGCGTTGAACGAGGCTGCCGCCCGATACGCTCCTGCCCGCGCTTTAGGAAACCGCCGTGCAGGGCCGCGTGATCAGCCGGTCGAAGACCTGATCGCCGAGGGGCCGAGCACGCTCTCACCAGCTCCAAATGCTGTCTCAAAAGGTAAAGGCGTCAGGACAAAAACTGGCTGGGCGGTTGTGATCTCTCGGCCCATGCCGGTGGGTTTCTCCGCTGTGACGCCGTCGCAAACCGCATTCGCTGTTTGGGAAGCGGCGAACGGCGAAGTCGGAGCTCGCAAGATGCGAACAGGATGGGTGCCGCTGATATTAAAGTGAGAGGTGAAACGATGAATTCCGCAAACGATCTTCTTAACGAAGCAGCCGAATGGCGATTGATTAGCCTTTTGTTCGATTGTCCGACCGGCGACTGGTTCGAACAGGTCGTAGCTCTTGGCAAACAGGTGAACGACCGTAAACTCAAAAAAGCTGCTAAGGCAGCTCAAACTGAAGCTAGTGAGGGCTTGTTTCATTCGGTCTTCGGCCCTGGCGGCCCTGCTCCCGGTCGTGAGGTCAGCTATCGAGGCTGGGTCCAGCCGGGCTATATGCTATCGGAACTGTCGTTGTTTTATGATGCGTTTGGATTCAAGCCAGCGACCAATGAAGTGCCGGATCATGTCGCGATCGAGACCGGCTTTATAGCCTATCTGCGTCTTAAGGAACTATATGCGCGCGAGTGCGGCGACGATGAAAGCGCTGATATAACGGCTAATGCTGCACGTGATTTCATCGATGAGCATATTTCAAAATACGCACAAACTCTAAACAAATTGCTCGCTGCCTCGGGCATTGAATATCTCACTGCGGCAGGGGCAGCGCTCTTCAAGCGCGTAGGGAGGGACAAGGATAAAGACAAGAAAATATTCCTGCCGGTGGTTGAGGACGAGGATGAGCCGATGTTCGAGTGCGGTGCAGCGGCGATCTGATCATGCCATCGACGCGAGGATATCCTTAATATCCTGTTCGCTTGTATCAGGATTGATGAAACAAAATCGAGCCACCGTTTCAGGATTGCCGCCCCAGCGCCATTTTGTCGGAGCAACCAGCGCTAAACCCGTCTTGAAATTTTGAAACGTCCATTCCCTATAGTTGTCGGGTGTCCAACCGATGCGCCTGAATAACACACACGATAGGCTCGGTTCTCTGATCAGCTCAGTGTAGGGCAGCTCTGTGATCAGGCTGCCGGCTATCCTAGCCAATTCGATGCCGCGTTCGATCGCCTGCTGATAGCGCCGCGTGCCGTGCATAGCCAGCGAGAACCACAACGGCAATCCCCTAACACGCCGCGTCAACTGAATCTGATAGTCCGAGGGGTTAAAGCCACGCACGGCTTCGTCATAGAAAAATTCAAGATATGCTGCTTCCTGAGCGTGTGCCTGTCTGGCGAGTTCGGGCTGTCGGTAGATCACAGCGCCGCAATCATAAGGTGAGAAAAGCCATTTGTGCGGATCGATCGTGACGCTGTCGGCCATTTCGATCCCTTTGAACAAGTGACGCACCGACGGTGCCGCCAATGCGCCGCCGCCATAAGCGGCGTCCACGTGAAACCATATGTTCTCACTGCGGCAGATGTTGCCGATACCATTGAGGTCGTCGATGATGCCCGCATTTGTCGTGCCGGCTGTGGCAACAACGGCGAACAGTCGGCCTCGGTCTTCGGAAGAAAGCTTCTTTAATGTTTCAGCCAGCATTGGCGCCTCGAGACGGCCCTCGGTCTCGATCAACATCACATCGGCATCGATGACCTTTGCCATCGCCTTAACGGACGAATGTGCCGCGTCTGATGCGATGACGATCCCGCGTGTCTTGGAGCGTGCCGGATCGCGTCGTCGCCAATCTTCCCGTGCCGTGACCATTGCCGATAGGTTGGCCTCGGTACCGCCGCTCGTAAACACGCCGAACGCTCCCGCTGGCAAACCCGTCAAAGATACGAGCCATCGCATTGCTTCATTTTCGGCAAAGATGCAACCGGCGCCCTCAAGCCAAAACGCCCCGTGGACACTCGACGCCGAAGTCACGAGGTCGAACAAAACAGCCGAGCGCGTTGGCGATGCCGGCACGAAAGCCAGATGCCGAGGGTGATCTATGGAAACGCTGGCCTTGACCAGAACATCGCGAAAAAGCTTGAACGCTTTCTCACCGCCGATACCACCGGGTGTAATCGTTTCGCCTGCAAGTTGGCGCAGTTCCTTTTCCGTTTTCGGCATCCCGAGCGGCGGGTCGCGGTCAGTGATGCGATTGATCGCATATTTCATGACGTCAAGCGTCATTTCGACAAGACTGAATTCAACTTCATGCATTCTTTGATATTAAATGAGTATTAGTATCCTGCATAGTTGCCGACTATCAGAGACAACACCACGATCAGACCGTAGATGATCTCAAATACGCCGATCTTCATTGCCTTGACCTGATGGCGATAACGTGAGAGCCCAATGCACGCCCTTGCCATCAAGAGCGCGAAAGCAGGAATGGTCAAAAGCGGAAAGTAATCTGTGATCGCAAGCCACGCGACCACAATAAGGGCGCCCAAATGAAGAACTGCCGGAATATAAAATGAACTTTGTTTGCCTTTCTCAAGGTTAAGCCGATTACGAACATAGAGAATCGATGGAACGAACCGCGCAATGAAAAAAAACCAGATCGTTCCAGCCTGCAGCCATGTTCCTCCGGCGGCAAGAATCATCGCGGCGGCTGATGAAGGCATTATTACCGCTCCCGTAAGCTCAGCCGTTAGCTGGCGTCCGCGTTGAGTGATCTCTGTGTATAGCTGAAAAACAGCGATCGGCAACGCTATGGCAAAAGGAACAAGGCTTGCCGCTCCGGTTGTCACGATCAAGCCCGTAAACCCTGCCAGAGCGATCAGTGAATACGCCGCAAGAAATTTGAAAGCGGGCGTGCTCGCGGACCGGACACGCTGCTGCATCACCAAGATCTGAAACGGCCTGCGTGCGAGAAAAGCACCTACGACCGCCAGAACGACATAAA
>CAZUEI010000111.1:0-6807 GCA_964618985.1 uncultured Chloracidobacterium sp. | reverse complement strand
CGGGTTACTGCGAAACGCAAACCAGCCAATTGCGATGCCGACGAGAGCAAGAACTTGGGACAATCCGGCGAGTAGACGTTCCTTTTGAACAACCTCGGGAACATGCGATGTTGCAGCTTCGCGCGCAGCGACAGCACTTTCCATTTTTGTCTCGGCGATGACTGGTTCGAGAACATGTTCGAACGAATTGGCATCCTTTACGCCAACAAGTGAACTCATCGCATACGGCACGCCGACAAGCCCGCCGACGGTCGAGAGGAATGCGAGAATTATTAACGGCATGGTCATCACCCACGGTGATTCATGCGGTTTAAAGTCGTGAGGCAGGGCGTGATGGGCGTCTTCGTCATCATCCGAATGGGACGTATGTGTCGCATGGGACTCATGGGCCTCATCGTGCGCAGATGACCAACGCGGCTCTCCCCAGAAAGTCATGACCATCATGCGGGTCATGTATATTGCCGTCAGGATCGCTGTGAAAACCGCAACGCCCCACAAAAACTCTTCGCCCGGAAACTTTCCGGCCGGGGAATATTTATCGGCGGCGAACGTTTTGTAAAGTATCTCGTCCTTTGAAAAGAATCCTGCCCAGATCGGTATTCCGCAGATCGCCAGCCAGCCCATCGCCATCGTGATGAAGGTAATCGGCATGTGCTTTTTCAGCCCGCCCATTTTTCGCATGTCCTGCTCGTGATGCATTCCGTGAATGACCGAACCGGAACCGAGGAACAACAACGCTTTGAAGAACGCGTGCGTCATCACATGAAAGATCGCGACGACAAACGCGCCGACTCCAGCCGCGAGAAACATAAAACCGAGCTGCGAAACGGTCGAATAGGCGAGTACCTTTTTTATGTCGTTCTGGGCGATGGCGATCGAGGCCGCAAAGATCGCAGTCGCCGCGCCGATCACGGCAATGATCCACATCGCGGTCGGCGATAATTGGTAGATCGCGTTCGACCTCACGACAAGATAAACGCCCGCCGTGACCATCGTCGCAGCGTGGATCAGGGCCGACACGGGAGTCGGGCCGGCCATCGCGTCAGGCAGCCACGTCAGTAACGGTATCTGCGCCGATTTGCCGGTCGCTCCGATAAACAAAAGTACGCCGACTGACGTCAATCCACCGGCGAATATCGCTCCCCAAGTGAAAGGATCGGCCGACATATTGGCCAGAACGAAGGTGAAAACGCTCTGCACCTGCTGGCCGTCAACCGTCTTGTCGTAGAACGACAGCGAGCCGGTCAAGGTAAATATCAAAAACATCGCGACCAGCACACCCCAGTCGCCGATGCGGTTCATCACAAACGCCTTCTTGGCGGCGCGACGGGCTTCATCTTGTTTGATGTAGTAGCCGATCAACAGATATGAGCAAAGTCCGACGCCTTCCCAGCCGACGAACATCAACAGATAGTTGTCCGCAAGCACGAGCGTGAGCATCGAGAACATGAAGAGGTTCAGGTAGGCAAAAAATCTGTAAAATCCCTTGTCGCCATGCATATAGCCGACGGCAAAGATATGGATCAGCAGCCCGACAAACGTGACAAACAACGCGTAAATCCCGCTCAACCTGTCCATTCCCAACGCAAAATCCGCCCGGAATCCGCCGACCTGTATCCACGTCCAAAGATGATCGAGAACCGGCTTGTCCGCCGCCAAAGCCCCGACATGAGATGTGCCGACGCCAAACGCGATCATAAAAGCAACGACGGTCGAGACCGCGATCGTTCCGCACGCCACCAGGCCGCTAAACGTCTCGTTGCGCAGCCTGCCACCGATCAGCCAATTGATAACGGCTCCGGCAAGCGGGGCAAAAATTATTAAACTTAAAAGGTTGTTTTCAGTCATTCTCAGTGACTAATTCCTCAAAATACTCGCGTCGTCAACATCGACCGACTGGCTGTTGCGGAAGAACGCGATGATTATGCCGAGGCCGACGGCGGCTTCGGCAGCGGCGACAGACATTACCATAAAAACAAATAGCTGGCCGGTGACGTCGCCGTAGTAACGCGAGAAGGCAACGAATGTCAGATTTACCGCGTTGAGCATCAGCTCGATACACATGAACATCCCAAGAGCGTTGCGTTTAAAAATAACGCCGACGCAGCCGATCGTGAACAATATTCCTGATAACGCCAGATAGCTGGCTAAGCTCGGTTCCATTTCGTTTAGTTCAACAGGCCTTTTTCCTGATGATCGAGTTCCAACTCGTGCTCTACTACCAATTCCAACTGTGGCTGTGCCAATCGACGTGCCAAAATAACACCGCCGATAATTGCCATCAGCAGCAAGACGCCGACAATTTCGACCGGCAGCAGATACTCCGTGTACATCGCCTGTCCGATGCTCAAGGTCTTGCCGGCGCTCACTGTTTGATCCGCCGGAACATTTGGAGCACGCATCACAGCGTAAAAAATGAAAAATGTCTGTGCGAGTAATATCACGCCCAACCCGCCGCCGAGTGCATAAAGATAACGCAGCCGATTCAGCGGTTTATCTTCATCCAAATTAAGAAGCATGATGACGAAAACGACCAAAACCATGATCGCTCCGGCGTAGATCAAAATCTGCACGGCCGCGATAAACGGCGCCGCCAGCGTCACATAAATGCATGACAGCGAAATAAATACGCCGACCAGCGAGATCGCGCTGTAAAGCGGATTTTTGTGATAGACCATCGAGATCGCCGATGCTATCGCAAGACCCGCAAACAGAAAAAATAAGGCAGTGCCAACCATAAAACCCTTTAACGCAGAGGAAGCCAAGAACGCGGAGAAACAATTTTCGGAAATCAGTGAATCGCAGTACTTATTATCTCTGCGTCCTCTGCGATCTCTGCGTTTAAATCAACTATTCAAGAAAAACACGACCACGATCGTAAAAATCACATTTGCGAGCGCGACCGGCAGCAAAAACTTCCAGCCGAAATTCATCAACTGATCAAAACGAAAACGCGGCAGCGTCCCGCGTATCCAAATATATAGAAACAAAAACGCACAGATCTTGCCGATAAAACCGATGTGGCTGATCAACGCATAACCGACGGTTCCCCATCCGATCCATGCCTGCAAGCCTGTAATTTCGGCAAATTGGCCTAATCCGGGCAAATACCAGCCGCCCAAAAACAGCACTGTGCACATTACCGAGACTGTGAACATATTCACATACTCGGCCATGAAAAACAGGGCGAATTTGAGTGCCGAATACTCGGTGTGAAAACCCGCAACAAGCTCGGTCTCAGCCTCGGGCAGATCGAACGGAACACGATTCGTTTCGGCAAAAGCGGCGATCAGGAAAACAAAGAACCCGATAATCTGCGGGATGATAAACCACTTAAACGGCGAATTTATCTGCGCGTCAATGATACCGCTAAGATCGAGCGTTCCGGCAAGCATGACAACACCGATCACCGATGCGCCCATGGCAAGTTCGTACGAGATCATCTGCGCGCTCGAACGCAAGCCGCCCATTAAGCTGTATTTGCTGTTCGACGACCAGCCCGCAAGGGCGATGCCGTAGACACCGACCGACGTGATACCCAAAACGTAAAGCACGCCTACGTCGATCCGAGCGATCGTGAGCGGCATATTCATAGCCTGAGGCACGAGCCAATTGATCGCATCAACGAGCGAACTGCCAACTGCCGGTATCCATCCGACCGCCGAAATCAAATACGGAGAGACCCAGGTCAGCGGATCTTTTATCCTCGGCCCGAATGGATAAACAACAATTGGCAACAATGCACACGTCAAAGCGACCATCGGCGCCAGGAAATAAACGAATTTCGTCGATTTATCAGGAACGAGGTCTTCCTTAAAGATAAATTTGAGCAAATCAGCAAACGGCTGCAAAACGCCCCACGGCCCGACACGGTTCGGACCGATGCGGCCTTGGATCCAGCCGAGCACCTTGCGTTCCGCAAGCACCGTGTAAGCGACGATCATCAACACGCCCTGAAAGGCAAGCAGTATCCCGACGCTGATCACGATGAAGGGGAATGCAGTTTTTAGTACAGATTCCATATCAAACTATTTTGACCGGAGCGGAACGGTCAGAAGCATGCACGGTTGCGGCCTCTGCCTTTCCATGTTCACGCGAAATACCATCAGGCCCGAACTGAACTAGCGGCGAAACCAGCAAATTCTCAGGCTTCGGATTGCCATGCGCGAGCAAATGAAACTGTTCGGTCTTGCTCGTCATCGTGGTCAGGCGATGCAGTTTGTGCCCGACTTTTGGGGCGACCGTATTTTTTTCTCCCGAATCGCCCATCGCTTCAACCTTAGCTTTTAAGGCCGCGACGTGAGATGAAACATCTCTATCGGCTGAAACCGAATATTTTGCTTGAACAGGGTTCGATTCGTCCTTGAGCATCGGATAACGCAGGCCTTCGTATGCCGGGACGGTGTCGGCGATCTCTCTAAAGATCGCCGACGCTGAAAACTCTGGCGAAATCTCCACACCCATTTCGCGGGCGATCAATGCGGTGATCATCCAGTCGGGTTTTGACTGGTGGATGGGCTCTATCGCTTTGCGGACACGCTGGACATTGCCGGCATTATTTGTAAAAGTGCCGTCAACCTCGGCAAAACTCGTAGCCGGTAATACGACATCAGCGTGACCGCATGTTTCGGTCAGGAAAAGCTCTTGCACAACGACAAAATCTTTGCCGTCGAGAACGCTTGCATCCTGCAAGCTGCCACCTATCAACAATGCCTTTGAGTTCTTTATAACTTCATCGACCGATCTCCGCCCAGGAGCCATATCGTGAGCACCGACCGAATTGTTATATCGCGGCAGCGGATGCAACAGAACACGGCGGCCATCGCCCGCTAAACTCGCAGCATTTGCGGCCAAAACAGCCTGCGCATCGCCCGACAGATCGCCGCTGAACATGATAACGACATCGCCCTCAGTTTTGAGTATTGCTTTACGCACGGCATCAATGTCTCCCGCATCGATCCCCATCTTCCCGGCCACAAGCGGGTCGTGCGACGGATCGACAGTGGTAAGTACAAAGGCATCGATAGTGCCCGCATTGACGTGAACAAAATCGGCGCCTGCCTGGCGCGCGAGGTTTATGAGCCGTTCGTTAATGCAGAGGAAACGAGCGCCTCCATTATGCACAGCCTGCCGGATCTGCTTTGCCGTAAACGACTGCTCTTCCTCAGGCTCACCACCGATCAGGACGATAGTTTTCGCGTAACGAATTTCCCTATGCGTGCAAAGCGGAACGCTGAGATTCTCAAAAACGGGCGTGATATCCTGCACGTCCGAAACCGCATAATTGCCCGATTCTCCCGTTTCTGTTGCAAACCGCCTCAAGGTAAATATTGCCTCATTTGTCAGCCGCGGACTTGCAATAACACCGATCGATCCCTCGTGCTCTTTAAATTTATCCGCTGCAAATTTTATGGCTGCATCCCAAGTCGCCGGAATGAGTTTGCCGCCTTTTGAATAGCGGATCATCGGTGTTTTTATGCGGTCGGGATGATTAATAAAACCGTGCGCGAAGCGAGCTTTCACATCGAGAAACTCACCATTAAGGCCGTTGACATACCGGTCACGAGCCACGATGCGATGAACTTCGCCGCCGCGAGAGCCAATAGAGAGCTGCATACCGTCAGAACCGTAAACATCAGTTGTGATCGTCTGTTCGAGTTCCCACGGCCGCGTCTCGTGGCGATAAACACCATCAAGCAATGTGCCCGTCGGGCAAACCTCGATGCAGTTGCCACACTGCGAACAATTCAGCCATCCACCGTACGTCCCGATTACGGTACTTGCACCGCGATTGCCCGCCTCAATGGCGTCCTCGCCCATCCACTCGTCGCAGACGCGTGTGCAGCGCTTGCACAAGATACATCGCTGGGGATCGTTGGCAACGATCGGCGAAAGGTATTTTTCCGGCTGAGCGTTTTTCTTTTCGGTAAATCGTTCTTCGACGTCACCCCAGTCAAAGATCACTTCCTGCAATTCACATTCGCCGCCGCGGTCGCAAACCGGACAATCAAGCGGATGATTTGTGAGTAGAAATTCGCCCATAGCCCGCTGGGCTTTTTCGACCTCCTCGCTCTGCGTTGTGACGACCATGCCGTCCTGACAAATAATCGTGCAAGACGTTTGCAGCTTCGGCATTTTTTCAATGTGTACCAAACACATGCGGCACGAAGCCTGTAGTTCGAGGTCCTGGTAATAGCAAAACGACGGAATGCCAAAGCCCTTTTCCCGGCACACATCGATCAGACGCGCGCCTTTATCGACCTCGTATTCCTGTTCGTTAATCGTTACTTTTATCTGTTCTGACATTAATTCTTTCGTGTATATCGTGTTTCGGTTGCCTTTGCCTCATCACCATCAGGTGTGACGTTATAAGCCCCGATCACAATATTATTGTCATCAACCTGTTCTATCTCGGTTCGCCAGCCCCAACGTGGATGGCCTTCGCCAACAAAATAACTGCCGGTCACATTGAACTTATCACCGGCATCGCCTTCGCTAAGCATGATCGCGGTTGACATGTGAAAGCTGTCAACCCAGGCGGATTGGCACTTGTTCGTTGCAAGGTCAAAGCCATAAATCGCAATACCATCAAACGGCCTGCCCTGCAAACTGCCTGAGTATTCATGCATAGCAAACCGGCCATCAAGTATTAGCCTGATCGTGCCTGTCATCGGCGACTCATCGGCCAGCTTGTCCGGCTCGAACCATGTCTTCGTCGTGCCCTGCCATTCGCCGACGAGTTCTGCCAGTCGAGAATGAAAGCCGCTTGCTTTTGATTCTTCAAACTTCATCCGCCTTTTCGCCTTG